>NATW01000157.1 GCA_003094555.1 gamma proteobacterium symbiont of Ctena orbiculata | reverse complement strand
GGACAAGGGTTGCGCTCGTTACGGGACTTAACCCAACATCTCACGACACGAGCTGACGACAGCCATGCAGCACCTGTCACTCGGTTCCCGAAGGCACGAATTCATCTCTGAAAACTTCCGAGGATGTCAAGGGCTGGTAAGGTTCTTCGCGTTGCATCGAATTAAACCACATGCTCCACCGCTTGTGCGGGCCCCCGTCAATTCCTTTGAGTTTTAACCTTGCGGCCGTACTCCCCAGGCGGTCAACTTATCGCGTTAGCTGCGCCACTAAACCCTTATAATGAGTCCAACGGCTAGTTGACATCGTTTACGGCGTGGACTACCAGGGTATCTAATCCTGTTTGCTACCCACGCTTTCGCACCTCAGTGTCAGTATTGGTCCAGGAAGCCGCCTTCGCCACTGATGTTCCTCCGGATATCTACGCATTTCACCGCTACACCCGGAATTCCGCTTCCCTCTACCATACTCTAGTCAGGCAGTTTCAAATGCAGTTCCCAGGTTGAGCCCAGGGCTTTCACATCTGACTTACCAAACCACCTACGCGCGCTTTACGCCCAGTAATTCCGATTAACGCTTGCACCCTCCGTATTACCGCGGCTGCTGGCACGGAGTTAGCCGGTGCTTCTTCTAAAGTTAACGTCAAGACTCAGGGTTATTAACCCTAGGCTTTTCTTCACAATTGAAAGTGCTTTACAACCCGCAGGCCTTCTTCACACACGCGGTATTGCTGGATCAGGGTTGCCCCCATTGTCCAATATTCCCCACTGCTGCCTCCCGTAGGAGTCTGGGCCGTGTCTCAGTCCCAGTGTGGCTGATCGTCCTCTCAGACCAGCTATGGATCGTCGCCTTGGTAGGCCATTACCCCACCAACAAGCTAATCCAACGCAGGCTCATCTAATAGCGCGAGGTCCGAAGATCCCCCGCTTTCCCCCGTAGGGCGTATGCGGTATTAGCTCGAGTTTCCCCGAGTTGTCCCCCACTACTAGGCAGATTCCTACGCGTTACTCACCCGTCCGCCACTCGTCAGCCAGAGCAAGCTCTGCTGTTACCGTTCGACTTGCATGTGTTAAGCATACCGCCAGCGTTCAATCTGAGCCAGGATCAAACTCTTCAGTTTAAGTTTGATAGCTGCTTATGGCAGCCAATCTTTTTGACTCGAGATTCTCGGATAGAATTACTATCTTTGAATGCTCTCTGTCGATCTTTGGTTACCCAAAATCAACGGAGCACCCACACAAATTACCTAACCTGATTGTTAAAGAGCATCTCGGAACTTTCTTCCGAGAAAGACCGCCTATTTTAAAGGACCCTGTGCTTGTGTCAAGAAACTTCTCAACATTTTCCAAGCCACCGGGGCCTCCCGGTCCGTTCAAGAGCGCGTATTCTACAGCCCGTTTAGTCATTGTCAACAACTAAATTGAAGCCCCAGAAACAACCCGCTCCAGGCTTCCGAAAAGGCCTGTTCGACCCCCGCGAAAGAGTGGCGCATTATACGTAGTTCACCCCCTCCGTCAACAACTTTCAGAATGTTTTTTACAACATCCATCACCACACCGCCAAGCCGTCCCATTGACAAGCCTGGTGATCGATTTATGGGTCGCGGGAAAAGGTCCTGCCGACAGTGACTGACTATATATATAGGACCGGTCAGTTCATACTGATGCGGGCGAATCTGCGCTTGCCCACCTGATAGACACGAGTGGATCCAGCCTCAATGGTGAGGTCACGACCTGCAACTCTCTCCCCATCAATACGTACCGCACCCTGCTTTATCATGCGCATCGCCTCAGATGTGCTCTTCACCAAATCAGCGTCTTTCAGCAGATTGGCGATCGGATAGCCACCATTTGGCGCCGTAAACTCAAACTCGGACATCTCATCCGGCAGCTGACCTTTTTGAAAACGCGCCACGAACGCCTCATGGGCCTTCACGGCCGCCTCCCTGGAGTGGAAACGCTCCACCAGCTCTTCGGCAAGGCGGATCTTCACATCCCTGGGATTGGCTCCCTGCGCAATCTCGCCCTTCCAACCCTCGATCTCCGTCATCGGCCGGAAACTCAGCAATTCGAAATAGCGCCACATCAGATCATCGGAGATCGACATGATCTTGCCGAACATCTCTTCGGCTGCATCGGTAATACCTATATAGTTATCCAGGGACTTGGACATCTTCTGCACCCCATCCAAGCCCTCCAGGATCGGCATGGTGATCACCACCTGCGGCTCCTGCTGATAGGCCTCCTGCAACTGACGCCCCACCAGGAGATTGAATTTCTGGTCGGTTCCCCCCAACTCCACATCGGCCTTCAACACCACTGAGTCGTAGCCCTGGATCAACGGGTAGAGAAATTCGTGCACCGCGATCGCTTGGCCGCTGCCATAACGCTTATTGAAATCATCCCGCTCCAACATCCTTGCAACCGTGTGTTTGGCGGCCAGCTGGATCAGGTCGACCGCTGACATCTCTCCCATCCAGGACGAATTGAACAGCACCGTGGTCTTACTCGGATCGAGAATCTTGAATATCTGATGCTCATAGGTCTTTGCGTTCTCCACCACCTCATCCCGCGTAAGGGGAGGCCGGGTGGCGCTTTTTCCTGTAGGATCACCGATCATGCCGGTGAAATCGCCAATCAGGAAGATCACCTCGTGCCCCAACTCCTGGAATTGGCGTAGCTTGTTGATCAGCACAGTGTGCCCGAGATGGAGGTCAGGGGCGGTGGGGTCGAACCCCGCCTTGATCTTCAGGGGCTTGCCTCGCTGCAGCTTTTTAATCAGCAGCTCCTCGGGCAGCACCTCATCAGTACCTCGCCGAATAAGTTCTAGGGAACCAGTGACATCGATCATTTACTAAATCTCTAAAATTAAGACAATGGTTGCACACTCTACTAGAAGCATCTGATAAAATTAACCATTATATGGTGTAATGCGCTACTATCCATAATGTGATCAGACCCTATATTCTATCGCCAAGAGGCCGCTACAAAGTATATATTCCTGTATTGTTGAATCATGCAAGACTTTAAATCCTATACATTGGAGAGAAAACCGAACCGCGGCCAGATTGGCCGCCGCATACTCTATGCCGCCATCTTGCTGCTTCTCCTGGTAGCAGGATTTTTATACTTCAGCACTTCAATTGACAACTCCCCCGTGGATGAGAGGCTGCCTGCTCCGGAACAGATTGAAAAACCGGATCAGAAGAGGGTTCTTCCCCTACAGCTGCCCGGCCAATCCAAGCGGGAGCCTATCGCACCCAGCCCGTCGCCTAAGTCGATCAGCTTCATCAAACAGGCGGTCGCCACCGAAAACGAACCGACCATCGAGGCCGACACCCCTGTTGTAGCTGAGATGCAGGAGCAAGGACCCGAATTTCACACCCTCACCTACGAAATCAAGAACGGCGACTCCCTGGCAACTATTTTCAAAAAGCATGATCTCAGCGCCAATCTGCTGCACCGTATCGTCCACTCCAGCGATACCGCCAAAAAACTGACCGATATTCGCCCTGGGGAGGTCCTGTATGTGGACCTGGATCATGAACAGAACTTTCTTGGCCTGCGCCTCGAGCAGAGCAAGATCAACAGCCTCAAAATAACCGCCGTCGATGATGGGTTCGAATCAGTCGAACTTAGCAGGGAGGTGGAAGTCAGGACCAATCATATCAGTGGCACCATCAAAAGCTCTTTCTATGGCGCCGCAAAAGAGGCCGGCCTGTCAGAAAAACTGATCATGCAGATGGCAGGCATCTTTGGCTGGGATATCGACTTCGCGCTGGAGATCCGCAGCGGTGATCAGTTCACAGTAATATTCGAGGAGGACTATCTGGATGGGGAGAAACTCCGCGATGGCCCCATTCTAGCCGCGGAGTTCGTCAATCGGGGACGACCCTACCGTGCCCTGTTATATAGCGATGATACTGGTCGATCGGATTACTACAGTCCCGATGGTCGCAGCATGCGCAAGGCCTTTTTGCGGGCCCCTGTCGATTTCAGGCGTATATCGTCACGCTTTGCCCGGGAGCGTTACCACCCTGTATTAGGTAAAAAACGTCCCCACCGTGGCGTCGACTATGCAGCGACAACCGGCACGCCGGTAAAGGCCGCCGGTGACGGTAAGATCATCCACCGAGGCAAGAAGGGTGGCTACGGAAGGACCGTTATCATCAAGCACGGTCAGACATACACTACTCTGTATGGCCATCTTTCCCGCTACAACAAGAAGGCCAAGCGGGGGAGCAAGGTCAAACAGGGACAGACAATCGGTTATGTCGGCAGTTCAGGACTCGCCACCGGCCCTCATCTCCACTATGAATTCCGCGTCAACGGGGTGCACAGAAACCCATTAACGGTAAAACTTCCCGCAGCCAAGCCAATCGCCAAAAAATATCGTGACGATTTCCAACTTAAGATCCAACCCCTGCTGAGCCAGCTTGAGCTGATCAATCGCACCCTCGTCGCCAATGCCGAATGACTCGGTTTTCGTGGGACTCATCTCAGGCACCAGCCTGGATGGTGTAGACGCGGTTGTCGTCGACCTCTCCAGCAACCAACCCCAGCTGATTGCCAGTCATATTGAACCCTATGGGGATCGACTGAGAACTTCGCTACGCACTCTCTGCCAACCCGGCAATAACGAAATAGATCGCATGGGAGAGATCGACAGGCAGGTCGCTATCACCTTCGCAACCGCCTGCCAAAGGGTATTGGAACTCGCCCACATGGAGTCACAACAGATTACCGCCATTGGCAGCCATGGCCAGACCATTCGCCATCGTCCCGATGCGGTTAATCCTTTCACCTTGCAGATTGGGGACCCGAATACCATCGTAGAACTGACCGGCATAACCACTGTGGCCGATTTCCGTCGCCGCGACATGGCTGTTGGTGGCCAAGGGGCACCTCTTGTACCCGCCCTGCATCAGACTTTTTTTCAACAACCGGGAAAAAAGCGCATCATCCTGAATCTTGGAGGGATTGCCAATATCACATGCCTACCCGATACCGCAGCACAACCGGTGATTGGCTACGATACCGGCCCAGCGAATACATTGCTCGATCGCTGGATAGAAAAGCATCAGAACGTCAGACTGGACCAGAAAGGTGAATGGGCGAAAAGCGGTAAAATCGATCACGGCCTGTTGGACGAACTGCTGGCTGATCCCTATTTTCAACTGCCGGCACCCAAAAGCACCGGTAGAGAATATTTCACTCTCGATTGGTTACAGGAACGACTTGCCAATCACCTCACCTCAGCGGTAGACGTTCAGACAACATTGGTTGAACTCAGCGCTGTCACTATTGCTCAGGCGATTACTGGCGAGGGTTATGCACAGGGTGAGATTTTGCTGTGTGGCGGCGGCACCCACAACCACTACCTGCTGGAACGATTGGGCATTCATCTGCCCGCTGCCAGCATACACTCCACCTCCTCCTATGGCGTGGATCCGGATTGGATCGAAGCCATCACCTTCGCCTGGCTGGCAAAACGCACCCTTGGCAGACTTAATGGCAACCTGGCTTCTGTTACCGGTGCTGAACGGAATGTGGTGTTAGGTGGTATCTATCCCGCTTCTCCCTGAGCGGGGTACTACACATTCAGCGTACATTGAAGCAGACAATTTCAACCCATCGAAGTATCTTGTTCAGTGTATCGAATGGTTAGGTTTCGCCCCTGGCCTTTGGCCTCGTAGAGCGCCATGTCAGCCGCCTTCAACAGGTTCTCCGGTGTGGGTGAATCTAACTGGTCAAGAGATGCCACACCGATACTTGTTGTGACACTGACACCGTCGGTGTCCATCTCTGTCAGTGCCCGGCGAATATCCTCGGCGGTTTTAAATGCACCATTGGCTGGGGTATTGGTCAAGATGACACAAAACTCTTCACCACCATAGCGACAGGCATAATCAGAGTCTCTCAAGCGCCTTTTCAACAGCCTCCCAAACATGCTCAACACCCGGTCTCCCATGTCGTGACCATGGGTGTCATTCAAGCGCTTGAAGTGATCCAGATCCAGCATCAGCAGGCTGAGTGGGCGCATTTTTTCCAGAGCATCAGAAACAGCTTGATCCAGGATATCGGTCAGCGAGCGACGATTTAGCAGTCCGGTTAATTCATCCGTGTAGGAGATAGCTTCGAGATAGGCCTCCCGACGCCGCTGGTTGGTGACATCACGCATCAGTGCGGCCATGCCCAGGATATCTCCCTGATTTGTATGTATCCTTGCAGCCATAATGCTGAGATAACGTTTACCCTGCTGCACCGACTCAGCATAATTGGGATCGGGATGCCGGATCAGACGTTCGATCATTGCCGAATCGTCCACCATATTCAAAAACCCATGCTCGATGATGTCTGTTTTGGCCTTGCCCAGCAACGCCTCCGCCGCAGGATTCACCAATACGATCCGCTCTTCCCGATCAGTTACCACAATCCCCTCACCGGCATTGAGAATGATGGTCGTCAGCTTGTCCTGCTCCATCTCCAGCCCGGTTTGGATCTCGAGTATTTGACGGGCCATGGCATTGAAGGAACGCGCCATCCGCCCCAGCTCATCCTTACCGATTTCAGGCACCTGCTGGGTCAGATCACCCTGCTCAACATGGTACATCGCTTCGGTCACCTGGTGAATTGGTGTGATCACGGCTTTACGCAGAAACAGGTAGGTCAGAAGCAGAAACAGTATCAATACAACTACCAATACCCAGATCGCCTGGTTTCGACTTTGGCTTACCATCTGATTGACCTGTTGCAGTGAAGTGCTCAATCTGGCAAAACCCAGCACCTTCTGGCTATCACCATGACATTGGTGACAGACAAGCTTGTTGGCAATCGGCATTAGAATCGTATACCGCTCTCCTGACTCATCCACTTTGCCAATCAAGCTGGCGGTATTTTTGACCTGCTGCAGGAGTTGATGGTTCTCTGGATAGTGCCGCACCTCTCGTGTCTCAGTTCGCTCTCTGAACAGAGTCTGACCCAATCGAGAATTGACCTGCTTGAGGGTGGCATTGTCCAAAAAGGCCTCTGCACCATTTGGACGGATAAAGCTGAAGCCCTCCAAGCCCACGGCACCTTTAATATCCTCCGCATATTGCTGGGCTATGGATGCAGACCCGGTCTCCATGATGGCCCCCAAACCGGCAACCACGGTGGAGACTATACGTCCAGTGACAACCTTGTAATCATTGACAATAACGGCTCGCTGACTTTGGGTGTAGAAGACCACTAGACCTGTGAGGGTGAGTGATGCTGCAATCCCCACGACAAACAGTATCCTTGCGCCGATGCTTTTACTGACCATTTTCCATGAGCCCCCACTAACACAGCGGAAGTGACATCTATCCTTTAAACTATAGATATCTTTGCTATCTAAATTCTTGACCTATTAGTCTATCTGATTATTTCACTGGTGTGAGTTGGATCATCATAAAAATCTATGGCTTGCCATCGGTACCTGTTGGATTTTCAGGATATCCGCGAATAGAGACAGCTGAGTGGACGACCGAATCCTGAACAGGCGTGAATAAATGACACTTAAATGCTCCACGTCAGATAATTAGAAGGTAATAATTCTATAATATACATACACAGATCAGCCTCTTTAAATCATGCATAGTGCCTCAATCCACAATCTGCATTTCTTGTTGCGCCGACTGCACTCACTCTTCGGGCTCCTGCCTATTGGTGGTTTCCTGCTGTTTCACCTGTGGGAGAATTCTCAGTCCCGCTTTGGCCAGTCCCATTACAACGAGCAGGTGGTGGGCTGGCTGCAGGGTCTCAACTACCTGACATTGATGGAGATCTTCGTCATTGCCCTGCCCCTGATATTCCATGCGGGTTATGGTTTACTCATACTCCACCCTACTCAAGGTAAGTGGAATCCCTATCCCTGGCTGCACAACCGTTTTTATTGGCTGCAACGGGTTTCAGGCATCGGCATACTGCTATTTCTCATACTCCACGTTGGGTGGACAAGAATCTGGGCGATCTGGCAACCCGACATCAAGCTCGACCTCTTCACTCATATGCAGATGCTGCTCAGCAACCCTTATACATTCCTGCTCTACCTGACAGGTCTTCTACTGGCGGTTTTTCATCTATGCAATGGTCTATGGACCATGGCCATCAGTTGGGGACTGACCACGAGTGTCGAGGCCCAACGCCACTGGTTCTACGTCTGTATGCTGCTTGCCCTTATGCTCTCTGCCATGGGGCTGCATGGCATGCTGGGATTTTTGCCATGAAACGACCACCTAAAGTGATCGTCATAGGTGGTGGGCTGGGCGGTCTATGGTCGGCTTTACGGGTCGCAGAAGCGGGATTTCAGGTTGATATATTCTCCCTATTCGAGGTCAAGCGCTCCCACTCCGTATGCGCTCAGGGTGGCATCAACGCCTGTTTTGATACCAAAGGTGAGCGGGATTCGGTTTGGCAGCATATTACCGATACCCTGAAAGGAGGCGCCTACCTCGCCAATCAGCCGCCGGTGAAATCTATGTGCGAAGAGGCCCCCGGTATCATCCGCACTTTTGAACGCATGGGTGTAACCTTCTCCCGCACGGCAGAGGGTTTATTGGATCTGCGCCTGTTTGGCGGCGTCAAGAACCGGCGCACGGTATTCGCAGGTGCCAGTACCGGCCAGCAGTTGTTATATGGCGTCGATCAAGAGGTACGCCGTCAGGAGGCGCTGGGGCGTGTCCAGAAATATGAGTGGTGGGAGTTCCTCTCTTTGGTGAAGAATGGCCAGGGGGTGTGCAAAGGCATCGTAGCCATGAACCTGCGCACCATGGATATAAAACGTTTTCGTGCAGATGCCGTGATCCTTGCAACCGGCGGCATGGGACAGGTGTTTGGTCATCGTTCCACCAACTCCACCAACTCCACCGGGGCGGCCGCCTGTCGCGTCTACCAACAGGGTGCCTTGTATGCCAATTGCGAATTCTTTCAATTCCATCCTACCGCCATGCTGGGGGATGACAAAACCCGCCTGATGAGCGAGGCGGCTCGGGGTGAAGGGGGCCGCATATGGGTGCCCAAAGAGCCGGGTGACAAACGAAAACCCAACCAGATCCCGGAACAGGAGCGTCTCTATTTCCTCGAAGAGTGGTATCCCAGCTATGGCAATACGGTACCCAGGGATGTGGCGTCACGCGCCATCTGGAAAGTGGTCCACGAAATGGGTCTGGGTGTCGGCGGGGAAGACAAGGTCTATCTCGACCTCACCCATCTGAATCCCGGCTTTATCGAACAGCGCTTGCATGCGATCCTCGATATCTACCGTAAGTTTCACGGTACCGATCCAGTGCATGAACCCATGGAGATCTATCCCTCGGCGCACTATGCCATGGGAGGGCTCTGGGTTGACTTTGAGAGGGATCAATCCCATGGCGGCATGCAGGCGGGAAGCCCGCGTAACCATGCCACAAACATCCCTGGCCTGTATGCCTGTGGCGAGTGCGATTACGGCTACCATGGCGCCAATCGCCTGGGGGCCAATTCACTGCTTTCTGCTTCATTCAGCGGCCGGGTGGCGGGTGAGGCGGTCGCCAACTACCTGAAAGGACTGGAGGAAGATCTGCACAGCGTACCAGAGCGCCACTATGACGATGAGATCATGCGTCAGAAGTCGATCAATCAAAATCTGACCGCCAACAATGGCAGGGAGAATCCCTATACGCTGCATCATGAACTGGGTGAAATCATGTCAAGCAAGGTGGGCGTCGTCAGAGACAATAAGATCCTGAAACAGGCCATTGAATCGCTCCGGGAGCTGGAACAACGAAGCCAATCGGTAGACCTGCAGGCTGCTAATACATGGAGCAACCAGGGCCTTATATACACCCGTCAGCTGCAGGAGATGATACGCCTTGGACAGGTCATAGCAAGCAGCGCCCTGGCCCGGGATGAGTGCCGAGGCGCCCACTACAAACCTGCCTTTGAACTGCCGACACCGATTGATGCCTATCCTGGAGATCCGACCTATGAGACCTATCGGAAGGAGTGGAAAAAGCAGAATAAGGATTGGCTGAAGACAACCATCGCCGAACAATCAACAACCGGTCCCAGGATCAGCTTTCAAGAGATTGATCTATCGGTCCTGCCCCCGGAAGAGCCACGGGACTATCGTTGAGGGAGAGATGATGGGTAAAAAGATCGAACTACGGATACGCCGCCAGGACACCCCCTACAGCCCACCCTATTGGCAGACATTTTCAATACCCTATCGCGAGGGCCATAACATCGTCTCAACCCTGATGACAATCCGTGAGCACCCAATCACCACTGAGGGCCAGTTAGTCGATCCAGTGGTGTGGGAATTCAACTGCATGGAAGAGGTCTGTGGCGCCTGCTCCATGGTTATCAACGGGCGCCCGCGACAAGCCTGCTCCACCCTGGTCGACTCCCTGAAGCAACCCATAACACTTGAACCCCTGAGCAAATTCCCCGTAGTGCGAGACTTGATGGTTGATCGCAACAAGATCTTCAGCGATTTGAAGCGAGTCCGCGCATGGATCGAAATAGACGGTGCCTGGGATACGCATCAGGGCGCCCCTCGAATCTCACCGGAGGCGTGGAAGGAGAACTACCTCTACAGCCGTTGCATGAGTTGTGGATGTTGCATGGAGGCCTGCCCGGAGTATGCGGTGGAAAAGGAGTTTGTCGGCCCCGCAGCCCTGGCAGCAGTGAGATTGATGAACAACCATCCTACCGGGAGCTATCATAAACAGCAGCGCCTGCATGCCATCATGGCTGATGGTGGTCTGAGCGATTGTGGCAATGCGCAGAACTGTGTACAGGTCTGTCCGAAGCAGATCCCTCTCACCACCGCCATTGGCGAATTGGGTCGCCAAACCAGCTTGCAGCTATTCCGCGACCTGTTTGGCAAGAGTGACTAGCACCCAGCTACTGGCTCCATCCATCAACAATTGTAAAATGTCGTTTCGTTGGCAGTTAACATTGGTGGGAATTGTTAGCATAAAAGCAATATACCCCGAGAACAAACGTTGACTGACGAGGTCTGTTAAGACTATCCAAAAACATACTTCATTAGTTTGTAACACCAATCCCCCATCCCAACTGGATGTCGGAGGAGCATAGGAGATTAAATAAAGATGGCTATTCGAAGCACACTCTGTTGCCTTGTGGCAAGCATGGTCATGCTGCAGGCATGTACCACCGTCGACCCCTATACAAGGGAAGAGAAGACATCCAAGGCAACCACCGGTGCCATGATAGGTGCTGTAGCCGGGGCTGTACTGGGAATAGCCACCTCCAAGGATAAGAAGAAACGCAAGGAACGCGCTTTGAAGGGTGCCGGTATCGGTGCCATTGCCGGCGGCGGAGTCGGCTACTATATGGATGTGCAGGAGGCCAAGTTACGTCAGCGCCTGGAAAATACCGGGGTCAGCGTAACCCGCGAAGGGGATAACATCATCCTGAATCTACCCGGCAATATCACCTTCGAGGTGGACAAATCAGACCTTAAACCCAACTTCGTAGAGGTGCTCGACTCGGTCGCCCTGGTACTCAAGGAGTACAAGTCGACCATGATAGAGGTGGCGGGTCACACCGACAGCACAGGTTCGGATTCCTACAACCAGCTGTTGTCACAGCAGCGCGCCCAGTCTGTCTCAAACGTCCTGGTACGAAGTGGTGTGGAGGGTGTGCGTATCGATACGGTTGGATATGGTGAAAAGATGCCAACCGCATCCAACAAGACACCCGCCGGACGTCAGCAAAACCGCCGCGTGGAGTTGACCCTTCTGCCTTACGCCGAGGGTTGATCAGGATTGCCGAGAGTCTGACAGGCGCCCACAAGCGATGCAGCGGCGATGTGGGCGCCTTGTGGAAGATCAATCAGACAGAAAATGAGGAACCGCAACCACAGGTGGTGGTTGCATTGGGATTGCGGATAATGAACTGGGCACCCTGCAGGCCTTCTGTGTAGTCCACCTCGGCCCCCATCAGATACTGCATACTCATGGGGTCCACCAAGAGTGTCACGCCACCGGTTTCGACCTTGGTGTCGCCGTCGTTTTCATTCTCATCGAATGAGAAACCATACTGGAACCCGGAGCAGCCTCCCCCCTGAATATAGACGCGCAACATCAGATCGGGATTACCCTCTTCAGCAATCAATGCCGCCACTTTGGAGGCAGCCGCTTCGGTGAAGTTGATGGAATCGGCATATGTATCAACGCTAGTCATGATGATGGTCCTGCTCTCTTCGACCTGATCTCCTCAGGTGAGTTTGATCTAAATTTCCATACCTAATTCGGTTTTAGGCACGGTTAATGGGAAGTATGCGATTACCAAGAAAAACAGTCAAGTATTATTCACCCACCAATCCTACTATCCCTCCGGGGTAATCACCTTCTCCCCATCACTCACCACAGCCTCGTCTTGCTGCTGTTTTCCGTCATACTGCAACTGCGGGGGTTCCTGCTCTGTGGCGTGGATCAGTTTACCGTTGACCTCCGCTCCCATCGCCATCTCCAACATGGCATAGGTTAGAGTGCCCGTTATCCTTGCCTTGGGAGCCAACTCCACCCTGTTGCTCGCGATCACATCTCCCACAACCGTGCCATTCAGCATCACATTGCCCACCCGGACATTGCCATCGATGGTGCCCAATTCACTCAACGTCAGGGTTGCGGTTTGATCCTGAGGATCGGAGAGCACATCCCCTTTGATCACACCATCCACGTGCAGCCCATGACTGAATGTGATATCACCCTTGATTTCGGTTCCCGTTCCAATCACCGTAGTAATCCGCGGGGAACGGAATTTTTTCTTACTCTTACCAAACATAACGTCCTACCTTTTTTACATCAGGATATTGGTGACCAGTTATAGGATTCGCTCACGGGTTTCAACTTGGCACTGTTAGGCTTAACATCAATCGTAATAGATGCGGGCTGAAAACCTGCCGGCAGATGGACCTTGCCTTCCACATTCTGATAATAGCGAAAACGCATTTTGTGATTGCTCAGCTTCTCATCTGACAACTCTTCAAGACGCAACAGCTTGCTTTGACCATCCTGCAGACCCATCACGGCCACCTCGATTTTTCCCTTCACCACCGTGCCGCTGTTAATCACCTGGCTGACGGAGAATTTGTAGATAAACTGCTGCGCTTCCAGTCCCGGTTCCAATTTGAAGTTTTGCACTCTAAGCACTTGTTTTTTTGTCGAGGTCGAGACGATACCGCGTAAAAACGTCAGCTCTTCCTCCATCTTCAAGCGCTCGTCCTGTAACTTCTTGATCTGATTACGAACGGCGAGCAATGCTTCACGATCAACCTCACCAGCCTGCTTGACCATGGCCAATTCACGCCTTAATTCATTCCGCTCCTGCTCCAGGGTCTTCACATGGTCCATGCCCGATTGGAGCCGGGCAAAACCCTGGGCAAGGCTACTCCCACCCTGTTGGTAGGCCAGCCAGGCCACCCCGCCCAGCAATAGCAGCAGCAGGGTTAAGCGAGCCCAGTGTGGCACACCCTGATTGGCGCCAACAATTTTTGGTACTCGATATTTCTTGAGGTCTATCATGATCTCAAGGTAGCAGAGCTACCTGACTCAAACCACAATCTTCTGCCAGATCAAACATCAAATTCATATTCTGCACAGCCTGCCCTGCAGCGCCCTTGACCAGATTATCGATAACCGAGCTGACCACCACCACATCCCCATCCAAGGGTGTATGCACTGCAATACGGCAATGATTTGCGCCTTTTACACTACGTGTCTCCGGGTGTGACCCAGCCGGCATGATATCCACAAAGCAATCCTGTTGATAACGTTCCTCAAACAAGGATTGCAGATCCACCGACCGATCAGTCAATCGAGCATACAGGGTTGCTTCAATACCCCGGATCATCGGCACCAGATGGGGTACGAAGGTCAATCCAATGGGCGCTTCACTGACCCGGCTCAGGGTCTGATGGATCTCCGGTTGATGGCGGTGGCCAGGGATGGCATAGGCCTTGAAACTCTCACCCGTCTCGCCCATCAGGGTGGCAACACTTGCCGATCTGCCGGCACCGCTCACCCCCGATTTCGTATCCGCGACCAAAAAATCGGCAGCCACAATGCCATTTTCAATCAACGGAAGAAAACCCAGCGCAACGGCTGTGGGATAACAGCCTGGATTCGCCACTAAACGCGCTTCCCGCAGCGCCTTTCGATTCAACTCCGGCAGGCCGTACACCGCCTGGGACAGAAGCTGCGGACAGGCGTGCTGCATCCCATACCACTGTTCCCAAACAGCCTGATCTGCGATCCTGAAATCCGCAGCCAGATCGATGACGCGGACACCTCCAGCCAGCAATTCAGGCACCTGCGTCATGGCAACGCCATTTGGTGTGGCATAGAAGACCAGATCGCACTGCCGCAGTTGCGCCGCATCCGGCTCGATAAAAGAGAGATCGGTATGGCCACGCAGATTCGGGAACAGGTCGGCAACCGTTCTACCTGACTCGGCGCGTGAGGTTATGGCAACGAGCTCACATGAAGGATGTGCCACCAGCAACCGCAGCAACTCAACACCGGTGTACCCGGTACCACCAACAATACCTACCTTTATCATTTCAAGCAGACCTATCTTTGCATGCCAAACCACCGTGAACTCAATGAGTTGCAGCTCCCACAGAGATCCAGAGTGTGAATCAATATTAAGACGGCTATCATAAGGCTTGGTTAATAAAAGAAAAAGTCACCAAGCAAGAAAACCTAAACAATTGTGAACTCAGAGGCTTTTAGTGGCTGATAAACCAAACTATAAGTAGAAATTCCGATCAATCGTCTCCACATTAGTGGAAGTACTCAACAGGAATGTGATTATGGAGACTATCGACACCCTTGCACTCACCCTAGGCGCCGGATGGGCTGCCGGCATCAACCTCTATGCCGCAATCCTGGTATTGGGCTATCTGGGCATGACAGGGCATGTGGTCCTGCCCCCGGGACTCGAAGTGCTTAGCGACCCTTTGGTAATGGGTATCGCGGGCATCATGTATTTCATCGAGTTTTTCGCTGATAAGACACCGGGAGTCGACAGCGGTTGGGATGCCCTGCATACCTTCGTGCGCATCCCCGCTGGCGCCTTGTTGGCAGCCGGTGCTGCGAGTGGATTCGAGGTCAACCAGGCAGCCGAACTAGCCGCTGCATTGGTGGGCGGCACGATGGCGGCCGGTAGCCACTTTACCAAGGCCGGTACCCGCCTGATGATCAACACCTCCCCGGAGCCGGTCACCAACTGGACCGCCTCTATTGCCGAAGATCTGGCCGTCATCGGTGGTCTCTGGGCGGCACTGCACTATCCGCTGGCATTCATCATCATGTTGCTGCTCTTCGTCGCCCTGGTGATCTGGTTGCTGCCAAAGATCTGGCGGGCGCTGAAATCCCTGTTTCGACGTATTGGGGCCCTGTTCGGAAAAGAACCTCCCCTGGCTGAAGCGACAGGGGGCCGGCCTGAAGATCCCGATGTACTGAAATCACTCTTCCATACGGCGAACAGTGATCAAAATATGAAAAAGTAGGGTGGCGGTGATTTGCGCTCCTTTGCGGTTAATCCTTTCAGGTGAAGACTAATACGCATCACCCGGAATGCGTACCCAGCCCTCCATCAGGATGCGCGCGCTGCGGCTCATCACCACCTTCTCCACGATCCAGTTGCCGTTCTGCTCGCAGGCTGCTGCGCCCACCCTGAGAGTGCCGGAGGGGTGGCCGAAGGTGACCGATTCCCGCTCGCCGCCCCCGGCGGCCAGATTGACCAGGGTGCCGGGGATGGCCGCCGCGGTGCCAATGGCGACGGCGGCGGTGCCCATCATGGCATGGTGCAGCTTGCCCATGGAGAGGGCGCGCACATTGAGGTCGATGTCGTCCGCTGCGATCGCCTTACCGCTGGATGCTGTGTAATCGGCGGATGGCGCCACGAAGGCCACCTTGGGGGTGTGCTGGCGGGCCGTTGCTTCTTCAACCTTCTCGATCAGCCCCATCCTGATGGCGCCATGGGCGCGGATGGTCTCGAATCGCGTCAGGGCTGCCGGGTCTTCGTTGATCACCTCCTGCAACTCTGTGCCTGAGTAGCCGATGTCGGCGGCGTTGAGGAAAATAGTAGGGATGCCGGCGTTGATCATGCTGGCTTTAAAAGTACCGATGCCGGGCACCTCCAGTTCATCCACCAGATTGCCGGTGGGAAACATGGCCTCGCTGGGATCCACCGGGCTGATGAATTCGATCTTCACCTCGGCGGCGGGGAAGGTGACACCGTCCAGTTCGAAGTCACCGGTCTCCTGCACCTGGCCATCGGTGATAGGCACATGGGCGACAATAGATTTCTCGATGTTCTTCTGCCAGATGCGCACCACGGCAGTGCCGTTGTCGGGGATACGCGACCCATCCACCAGACCGCTGGCAATGGCGAATGAACCGACCGCCGCGGTGAGGTTGCCGCAGTTGCCGCTCCAATCGACAAAGGCCTTGTCGATGGCCACCTGACCGAAGAGGTAGTCCACGTCGTGGTCGGGTTTGTCGCTCTTGGCCAGGATCACTGTCTTGCTGGTGCTTGAAGTGGCGCCGCCCATGCCGTCGGTCTGCTTGCCGTAGGGATCGGGGCTGCCGATGACCCGCAGCAGCAGCTTGTCGCGGGTTTCACCTGGAACTTGTGCCGCTTCAGGCAGATCGTTCAGATTGAAGAAGACGCCTTTGCTGGTGCCACCGCGCATGTAGGTGGCGGGGATTTTGATTTGGGGTTTGTGGGTCATTTGGATTCCTGAGCCCCCTCTCCCCCGGCCCCTCTCCCGCGAGGGGAGAGGGGAGTGAGGGTGGTGAGGATTTGGGTTGAGACAGATTCGGTGTTGTTTAGGATGTCGTGGTTCCAGAAACGGAGGATTTGGAAGCCCTGTTCCCGAAGCCAGGCATCGCGTAGTGAATCCGTAGTGCTTTCGTTGTGTTGGCCGCCGTCGCATTCGATGATCAAGCGGGCGCCGAAGTGCACGAAGTCTACGATGTATGGCCCTATTGGGTACTGGCGGCGGAATTTCTGTTCCAGCAGACGATGAGCGCGCAGGTGTTTCCATAGCAAACGCTCGGCGTCTGTCATGTTTTGGCGCAGCGCTTTGGCGAACTCTTTTTGATCCATATGCATCCTCCTTGACGCAAAAGTGATTATTCTCCCTGTGGGATGTTTACCCCTCTCCCCCGGCCCCTCTCCCGCAAGGGGAGTGGGGAGGCGGACGTCCTGTCGGCCTCCCGTGAGGTGAGTCTGATTGGGTGACATCTTTACCATCCGGTGGACCGGTGCGGTAATATATTCCCCCCTCTCCCCTCGCGGGAGAGGGGCTGGGGGAGAGGGGGAACAAACAGCCGAAGAAGGGGGGAAGCGCATCAAGCCCCCTTGGACTCCAAAAAGTCCTGTGCAAACCGCTGCAGCACACCCCCGGCGCCATAGATTGAGACTTCTTCGGCGGTATCCAATCTACAGGTGACCGGGATCTCCACCCGCTCGCCGTTGCGCCGGTGCATGACTACGGTCAGGTCGGCCCGCGGGGTGGGCTCACCCACCACGTCAAAGGTCTCAGTGCCGTCGATGTTGTAGCTGTTGCGATTCTCGCCCCACTTGAACTCCAGCGGCAGCACGCCCATACCCACCAGGTTGGTGCGGTGGATACGTTCGAAGCCCTCGGCCAGGATCGCCTCCACCCCGGCCAGGCGCACACCCTTGGCGGCCCAGTCCCGGGATGAGCCCTGACCGTAGTCGGCGCCGGCGACGATTATCAGCGGCTGCTTTCGCTGCATGTAGCGCTCGATCGCCTCCCACATGCGCATGGGTTCGCCCTCCGGCTCGAGTCTCGCCAGTGAGCCCTGGATCACCTCGCCCTGGTCGTCCCGGCACATCTCGTTGAGCAGCTTGGGGTTGGCGAAAGTGGCGCGCTGGGCGGTGAGATGATCGCCGCGATGGGTGGCGTAGGAGTTGAAGTCCTCTTCCGGCAGACCCATTTTTGCCAGATATTCGCCTGCTGCGCTGCTGGCCAGGATGGCGTTGGAGGGCGACAGGTGATCGGTGGTGATGTTGTCCCCCAGCACCGCCAGCGGACGCATGCCCATCAGACTGCGCGTACCCGCCAGGGCGCCCTCCCAGTAGGGAGGCCGGCGGATATAGGTGCTCTGGGGACGCCAGTCGTAGAGCGGGCTCTCCGCCTGCTCCCGGTCTCCGAGGTCGAACATGGGCTGGTAGACCTGGATGAACTGCTCGGGCTTGACCGACTGGGAGACGATGGCGTCGATCTCCTCGTCGCTGGGCCAGATATCCTTGAGGGTGATCGGGTTGCCGTCCGCGTCATGTCCCAATGCATCTTTTTCGATGTCGAAGCGCATGGTGCCGGCGATGGCGTAGGCCACCACCAGGGGTGGCGAGGCGAGGAAGGCCTGCTTGGCATAGGGGTGGATACGGCCGTCGAAGTTGCGGTTACCCGACAACACGGCGGTGGCGTAGAGGTCCCGGTCGATGATCTCCTGTTGGATCATCGGGTCGAGGGCGCCGCTCATGCCGTTACAGGTGGTGCAGGCGTAGGCGACGATGCCGAAGCCGAGCTTCTCCAGCTCCTGCAGCAGCCCGGACTCTTCGAGATAGAGCCGGGCCACTTTCGAGCCAGGGGCGAAGGAGGACTTCACCCAGGGCTTGCGCAGCAGTCCCAGCTCATTGGCCTTGCGCGCCACCAGACCGGCGGCCACCACATTGCGCGGGTTGGAGGTGTTGGTACAGCTGGTGATGGCGGCGATGATCACCGCACCGTCGGGCATTTTCCCTGCCTGCTCTTCGGCCTGGGCCTTGTCCAGGTCCACCGCGATGCCCCGTTCCTGCAGATCGCTGGTGGGCAGGCGGCGGTGGGGGTTGGAGGGACCGGCCATGGTGCGGTCGACTTTCGACAGATCGAACGCCAGCACCCGCTCGTACTCGGCTTCTTCCAACTCGTCGACCCAGAGACCGCTGGTCTTGGCGTAGTTCTCCACCAGCGCAACCTGCTCTGGCGAGCGGCCGGTGAGCTTCAGGTAGTCGATGGTTTGTGCGTCGATATAGAATAGTCCGGCGGAGGCGCCGAACTCGGGGGTCATGTTGGCGATGGTGGCCCGATCGCCGAGGGTGAGGCTCTCTGCCCCCTCGCCGAAGAACTCCAGATAGGCCGAGACCACCCGCTCCTGACGCAGGAACTCGGTGAGGGCCAGCACGATATCGGTGGCGGTGATGCCGGGCTGGCGCTGGCCGGTCAATTTAACACCGACAATCTCCGGCAGACGCATCATGGTGGGCCGGCCGAGCATCACGGTCTCCGCTTCGAGACCGCCGACGCCGATGGCGATCACCCCCAGGGCGTCGATGTGGGGTGTGTGGCTGTCGGTGCCGACACAGGTATCGGGGAAGGCCACCCCGTCCCGGTTCTGGATCACCGGCGACATCTTCTCCAGGTTGATCTGGTGCATGATGCCGTTGCCGGCGGGGATCACATCCACGTTGTCGAAGGCGGTCTTGGTCCACTCGATGAAGTGGAAGCGGTCCTCGTTGCGGCGATCCTCGATGGCCCGGTTCTTCTCAAAGGCATCGGTTTCGAAACCGGCGTGTTCCACCGCCAGGGAGTGGTCGACGATCAGCTGGGTCGGCACCACCGGATTGACCTTGGCCGGGTCGCCCCCCTTGTCGGCGATGGCGTCACGCAGACCGGCCAGGTCGACCAGGGCGGTCTGGCCCAGGATGTCATGGCAGACCACCCGCGCCGGATACCAGGGGAAGTCCAGGTCCCGTTTGCGCTCGATGAGCTGTTTCAGGGCATCGGTCAGCAGGCCTGTATCGCAGCGGCGTACGAGTTGCTCCGCCAGGACCCGCGAGGTGTAGGGAAGCTTCTCGTAGGCACCTGGCTGGATAGCCTCGACTGCCTCGCGGGTATCGAAGTAGTCCAGGTCGGTGTCGGGCAGTCGTTTTCGGAATTGGGTGTTCATCTGGGGTCTCGTTTGGTGTGCGGGCGAGATGGGAAGTTTTGAGTTGTGAGTTTTTGGTTTTGAGTGGGGGTGTTCGCTACGCTCATGATTTTTTTGACCCCCCTCTCCCTGACCCTCTCCCGCGAGGGGAGAGGGGACGTTCTTGGTGAGTGCGACGAAAGCTTCTGGTCTGGTCGAAGTAACAAACTTTCCGTTTACCACTTCCCCCTGATCCCTGCATTCCCTCTCCCCTCGCGGGAGAGGGCCAGGGAGAGGGGGGCTAAAACAACCAGCGCAAAGCGCTTCCCTCAACTCAAAACTCAACACTAAAAACTCAAAACTAAATCTTCAGCTTCTTTCCTCGATCGGTACCCAGGAACGGTTATCCGGACCTGTATAGTTCGCCGATGGCCGTATGATTTTTCCATCCTCACGCTGCTCAATCACATGGGCGCCCCAGCCAGAGACACGGGAGATGACAAACAAGGGTGTGAACATATCGGTGGGCACACCCATCTGGTTGTAGGAGACGGCGGAGAACCAGTCCAGGTTGGGGAACATCTTCTTGATCTCCCACATCACCGCTTCGAGACGGTCGGCAACGCTGAACATGGTCATGTTGCCGGCCTCTTCGGAGAGCTCTTTGGCGACCCGCTTGATCACCTCGTTGCGGGGATCGCCCACAGTGTAGACCGGATGGCCAAAACCGATGACGATCTCCTTACGCCCCACCCGCTCACGGATGTCGGCCTCCGCCTCATCGGCGGTGTGGTAGCGGCTTTGGATACGGAAGGCCTCCTCGTTGGCGCCGCCGTGCTTGGGTCCGCGCAGGGCGCCGATGGCGGCAGTGATAGCGGAGTACATGTCGGAGTTGGTACCCGCCACCACACGGGCGGTGAAGGTGGAGGCATTGAACTCATGCTCGGCGTAGAGCACCAGGGAGGTGTGCATGGCACGCACCCAGGACTGCTTGGGTTTCTCACCGTGCAGCAGGTGCAGGAAGTGGCCGCCGATGGAGTCGTCGTCGGTCTCCACCTCGATACGCTTGCCGTTGAAGGCGTAGTGGTACCAGTAGAGCAGGGCGGAACCGAAACTGGCCATCAGACGGTCTGTGATGTCCCGTGCCTCGGAGGCGGGGTGGGTCTCCTTCTCCGGCACACAGCTACCCATTACCGAGCAAGCAGTGCGCATCACATCCATCGGATGAGCGGAGGCGGGTATCGCTTCCAGGGCCTGTTTAACCGCTTGAGGCAGGCCACGCATGGCCTTCAGCTTGGCCTTATAGGCGACCAGCTCCGAAGGGGTCGGCAGGGCACCGTGGATCAGCAGATAGGCGATCTCCTCGAACTCCGCCTTTTCAGCAAAGTCGAGGATGTCGTAACCGCGGTAGTGCAGGTCATTACCAGTACGACCCACGGTGCAGATGGCAGTGTTACCGGCGGCGGTGCCGGAGAGGGCGACCGACTTCTTTGCCTTGGGCAGTATTTGGTTGGGTTCGCTCATGGGGAGGTCCTCCTGTTGGGCGATGGTTAACTTGATAGTTAAGGTGTACGAATAATTTAGTTTTGAGTTTTTAGTGTTGAGTTTTGAGTGGATGTGTGCGCTTTGCGCACAGTGTTTTGGTCCCCCTCTCCCTGGCCCTCTCCCGCGAGGGGAGAGGGGACGTGCTTACCTAGTTCGTCGATAGCTGCCGGTCATGTCGAAGTAACGAACTTTCCGTATATCACTGCCCCTGATTCATGCATTCCCTCTCCCCTCGCGGGAGAGGGCCAGGGAGAGGGGGATATAAGCGTGAGCGCAGTGAACACATCCACTCAAAACTAAAAACTCATAGCTCAAAACTGTTGTTAAACAACTAAGCGTTTTCCTCCGAAGCAAATAGCGAATCCAGCTTCTGTTCGAAATCGTGATAACCAAGGTAGTCGTAGAGATCCATCCGGCTCTGCATGGTGTCGAGAACACCCTGCTGGGTACCTTCACTGCGCAGGGTCTTGTAAACGTTCAGAGCAGCGGCGTTGGCAGCGCGGAACGCGCTCAAGGGGTAAAGGGCGATACTCACTCCGGCGCCGGCCAACTCATCGACGGTAAACAGCGGTGTGGAGCCGAACTCGGTGATGTTGGCGAGTACCGGCACTTTCACCGCGGCAACAAACTCTCGGTATTGATCGAGCTCCGTCATCGCTTCCGGGAAGATCATATCGGCACCGGCCTCTACACAGGCACACGCCCTGTCGATGGCAGACTGCATACCCTCCACCGCGAGGGCATCGGTACGCGCCATGACCACGAAGTCGTCGTCCAGCTTGGCGTCCACTGCCGCCTTGATGCGATCCACCATCTCCGCCTGGGAGACGATGGCCTTGTTGGGGCGGTGGCCGCAACGCTTCTGCTGCACCTGGTCCTCCAGGTGAACCGCGGCGGCGCCGGACTTGTTCATGTTGCGGATGGTGCGGGCGATGTTGAAGGCGCCACCCCAACCGGTGTCGATGTCCACAAGCACCGGCAGTTCGGTGACATCGGTGATGCGGTGCAGATCGGTCAGCACATCCTCCATGGTGGTGATACCCAGATCGGGGATGCCGCAGGAACCGGCGGCCACACCGCCCCCCGAGATATAGAGGGAGCGGTAGCCGGAGGCCTCGGCGAGGCGGGCGTGGTAGGCGTTGATGGCGCCCACGCACTGCAACGGCTTTTCCTGCTCGATGGCAGTGCGAAAGCGGGCGCCTGGGGTTTGTTTGTTGGTCATTTCATATCCTCAAAAAGAATTAAATCAGTGTTGAGTTTTAGTTGTGGTGTGAGCTTTGCGCACGCTGTATTGATCCCCCTCTCCCTGGCCCTCTCCCGCGAGGGGAGAGGGGACGTGCTTTACGAGAGCATCGCAAGCTTCTCATCAGCCAGATAGAACAAACTATCTGTATATCCCTTCCCCTAATTCGTGCATTCCCTCTCCCGCGAGGGGAGAGGGGGGTAAAACAACTAAACAAAAGATCAAAACTCATTAACTCAGTTCTCCAACAACATCTGCTCCACATTGCGTCGGGAGGAGCGGATATGCTGACGCATCAGTAGCTCGGCCATCTCAGGATCCCTGGATACAATGGCATTGAGCAGATAATGGTGCTCTTCAAAGGCCTGTTGGGAACGCTTACTGCGCATGCCGAACTGAAAGCGATACATGCGCAGCAGATGATAGAGATCGTTGCAAAGCAATCCAATCAAGTGGCGGTTTTTCGACCCCTGCACAATACGGTAGTGGAAATCGAGATCACCCTGCTTCTGGAAATAGGCCTCGCCCTGTACCTCTTCAATCTGCCTGCCGTGCTCATTCAATAATATCTGTAGCTCATTGATCTCCTTGTCACTCATGTTTTGCGCCGCCAGCCTCGCAGCCATTCCCTCCAGTGCCTCGCGCACCTGGTAGATCTCAATCAGCTGCTCATAGGAGAGGGTAACAACACGGGCGCCCAGATTGGGTTTGCGTTCAACCAGTTTTCTCGCTTCGAGGCGTCCGATTGCCTCTCTCAGGGATCCCCGACTGACGCCGTGTTGGCGAGCCAGTTCCGGTTCACTGATCTTGCTTCCGGAGGCTATCTCCCCCTCAACAATGGCGCGCTGAAGCCTGTCGAAGAGTCGATCTGTCAGGGTAATCGTGACTGGATCGTTATGTTCCGCTGATGACTGATTCTGCATTTCTAACCATAATTGTCGACATATTTACAAAATAAAGGCTATATACCGCCTTAATATAGCTTAATCAGGTAATAGTGTCGACACTTTAATGTTGTTTGTGGGTAAGACACCCCGCCTCACTGCTTTCATTCAGAGGCGGGGCATAAGGATTAAAGTAAACCGTCAGCCACTATTTGGCATAACCCAGGGACTGCAAGGAGGATGAGATTTCATCGAGAATTGCCGGGTCATCGATGGTGGCCGGCATCTTCCATTCATCGCCGTCGGCGATCTTCACCATGGTGCCACGCAAGATCTTCCCAGAGCGGGTTTTGGGCAGGCGCTTCACTATGGCCAGGTGCTTGAATGCCGCAACCGGGCCGATCAGCTCGCGCACCCGCTTCACCAACTCCACGGAGAGCTCTTCGGCGGAGCGCTCAACACCCGACTTCAATACCACAAGTCCGAGTGGCAACTGCCCTTTCAAGGCATCACTGACACCGATTACCGCACACTCCGCCACATCGGCATGACCCGCCAGTACCTCCTCCATCTGGCCAGTGGAGAGACGATGCCCAGCTACATTGATGACGTCATCGGTGCGACTCATGATCCACAGGTAGCCATCTTCATCCTTGTAGCCCGCATCACCCGTCACATAGTAGCCGGGATGGGCACTCAGGTAGGAGTCGACGAATCGCTGTTCATTATTCCATAGGGTTGGCAGACAGGATGGGGGTAGCGGCTGTTTGATCACGATATCACCCATTTCACCGGCGGCTTTTTCATCACCCTGAT
>NATW01000156.1 GCA_003094555.1 gamma proteobacterium symbiont of Ctena orbiculata | reverse complement strand
GTGAAGTCACGCCCTTCGATCTTGGTATGGAATCTCCCAGATCCGCCAAAGTAGTTATCCACCACACTGAACACCAGCTTGGGATCGATAACGAAAAGCCCCTTCCCCCGCAAGGGCGGCACCCGGACCATATTCAAGCTGGTAGGCACGAACAGGCTATGCACAAACTCGGAGAACTTCTGCATCTGGATACCGGATACGGAGAGATCAGCGGTGCGGCGAAGCATGTTAAACAGACTGGTGCGGAACAAGCGTGCAAAGCGTTCGTTGATCATCTCCAGCGTAGGTAGACGTCCCCGAACGATACGGTCCTGACTGGTGAAGTCATAGGAATTGACACCACCGGCCTCGACCACGTCCGATTCGGTAGCGACATCACCATTATCGACCCCGTGTAATAGGGCATCGATCTCTTCTTGTGAAAGTAAGTCGTTGGCGCTCATGACGATTATTGCATTACAAAACTGGTGAAATAGAGGGCTTCAACTTCGCCGGGGCCCTGTAATTCCGTGACCACCCGGTTGAGTTCCTTAAGCATCTCTGCCTGTAAACTCTCTTTGGTCTCACGCCCCTTCAGGGCCTCGGCATCTGCAGCCGAGAGCAGGTTAAGAAGATTGTGACGAATCATCGGATCATTATGTTTAACGAATTCGACCATCTCGTCGGATCTAACCCGGACACTGACCCCGATCTGCAGCAGGCTTGGACGACCGGGCAGGTTTACGACAAAGGGGGGCTTCAGCTCGATATACTGGGCAGGAGCCTGCTCCACTTCGGCCTCTTCCGCCTGTTCCGATGTCGCCGCATCCTCATCAACCGCCTCGTCACCACCCATCAACAGAAAATAGGCGGCAGCACCACCACCGATGAGTAAAACCGCGACTATTGCTATGATGATAATGAGCTTGGACTTGCCCGACTTCTCTTCACCCAGATCGAGCTCTTCCGCTGCTTGTTCTTCTGCCATTTTGCCGTCCTCAAGATTTACACCTTAGGGAATGCAATTTAAATGCCATCCAAAGCTGACCTATTTATTCTTTTAAATACAAATAGTTATATACAGCTCCTCGACAAAAGACAAAATATTGACTCGCCAGAAAACCTGCACAAGGCAAAAATCCGACATACTCCAGTCAGAGTGGAAAGGGGTAGTTTCAGGGGTTCATTTCCGATGGTCAGTGGGGTTTTGCAGTAATATAGCTTTAACATTAGCCTGTTAAGTGCTATTAATTACCCCGGTAAACAGCTGTTATAAAAAATATTTTTAGGATTTCCGTGCCTACTCAATCGGAGCAAAAGCCACTCATAGGTAGATTCAGCAATCTCCCTAGCCCGCCAGCAATCCTTATCGAGTTGATCGATAGCTGCAATAGCCCCGATGTGAGTTTCAAGCAACTGGCCGAAACCATCGAACGAGATGCCGGTGTCTCATCCAAGGTCATTACCGCTGCCAACTCGCCTTTCTACCGCCAATGGCAAGAGATCAGTGATATTCAACGATTGTTAGTTGTACTTGGCATTCGCAGTGTCAGAACAATTGCCATCAACAGTGCAGTGCAACAGTTTTTCAACCAGCTGAGTAAACAGGCTGGAAGAGCCCTGGACGAAATATGGTGGCAGTCGTTGATATGTGCGCAAGTGACAAAGGCCTTGGCTGACTTGACTACCTATCGGTCACCCGATGAGGCCTACCTGGCGGGACTCCTGCACAGTTTAGGACAACTTGCATTGCTGCAGGCCTTTCCCGATGAATACGGAACCCTGCTTGAACAGGGCTTGAGTGGGGAGTCGCTGGTCAAGGCGGAAATCGAGAAATTCGACTATTCATCCCCGCAGGTCGGGTCCCATATGATCGAAAGCTGGGATCTGCAATCATTCCTCACTGATGCTGTCCTCTACCAGCACGAACCGGCTGAAAACATTCTTGACTGTTCTCACTTGGTTAAACTGGTGAATCTCGCAAGCCAGCTCTCCGGCAAGACAGAAAAACCGGATAATGAGAGCCTGGCACGGGCCGATAGCCTGTTCGGATTGAATCAGACAATAGTGGAAGGATTGGTGCAGGAGGCCAGGCAGAAAGCGTCCAATGCAGCACAAAGTCTAGGCATCTCTCTAGCTTCCGAAAAGACGGACAAGCAGGCGCAAAAGCAGCAACAGGCATTGGCGGAACGGGTCAAACAGGCGGCCCTTTTAGGCGGCGGTTTGGAACCGATGCCGGAAACACCCGACATGGTCGCCACCATGCAGCAAATTCAGCGCGACTTCGATCTGCTGTTCGGGATTCAGCAGATCTGTTACCTGTTGCAGGACCAGGATAGTAAGACACTGTGTCCAGTCAGCGCTACAGCCCAGAGTAATGAGCTGCTGGAAGAGATTGCAATTTCCACAGAATCCGATCGCAGCCTGGCTGCAGCTGCCTTCAATCGAGGCAGTGTCTGCTATTCAGAGGATGATGAGAATCTCTCTCTGATGAGTGTCGTGGATCGTCAACTGGCACGTTTTCTCAATCAGGAATCCCTACTCTACCTGCCTTTGAACTCACATCAATCCCGGTTTGGATTGATCGCTGTCGGCATCAACGCCAGCCAATGGGAATCCCTGAGCGGGCAAAAGCAGCTACTTACCCTGTTTGCCGGAGAGGCGGCAGATCTGCTCCAGCGGCAGAGGAATATGCTCTCCCAACAGCAGCAGATGATTGAGGACGAGCGGTCCAGCTTCCATCTCGAGGCGCGCAAGATCGTACATGAAGTCAACAATCCTCTCGGCATCATCAACAACTATCTGCATATTCTCGGTATGAAGCTCGGTGAGGACAATCAAGTAGTGGAGGAACTTGATATTATCAAGGAAGAGATTGCAAGAGTAGGCAAGATCATACTACGAATACGCGATATTCCTGACGAACTCGAACAACAAGTAAAAAGCGTCGATATCAACCAACTCGTACAGGATCTGCACAAACTGTTTCAATCCTCCCTGTTTCCCATGCACAATATCACTGCGGAGCTCGACCTTGACTCGAACCTGCCCCCTCTGGACAGCCAGCGGGGTCATGTTAAGCAAATCTTAACCAATCTGATAAAAAATGCAGTCGAAGCCATGCCAGAAGGGGGGAAACTAGGTATTGAAACTCGCGCAAATGCATATATAAATGGTAAGGAACACATAGAGATTCAGATCGTTGACAATGGCCCAGGCATAGAAAAAGAGATAATGGACCAGCTATTCACCCCCGTAACAACCACCAAAGACAGTTCCCACTCCGGATTGGGGCTTACCATAGTAAAAAATCTTGTTGACGAGCTTTCCGGTTCCATCAACTGCACATCCAATAGCGGATCAGGTACACGATTTCAGCTCTACCTGCCCAGGACCGGATAGTAGAGGATTCTGATATGCACCCATACTATCCGGCACCATGGCAAGGTATTGAAGGCAACTTCGAGTCCTTGCCCAAAACCTTTGATACAAACAGTCCAGCAAGAAGCTATAACGCACGTATACTGATCGCCGATGACGAGCCGAGAGCGCGCGCCAGCCTGAAAGAGATCCTCCGCTTTACAGGCTATGAGACAACACTTGCAGAGAGCGGTAGCGAGGCAATCGAACTGCTCAATACGGGAACCTTCGATTTGATCCTGCTCGACCTGAACATGCCTGACCTGCATGGGCATAAGGTAATGGAGCATATCGATCACTATCGCCTGAATTGCGATATCATCGTCGTCAGTGGCGAAACCACCTTTGACCATGCAACCATGGCATTACGCAAAGGGGCACAGGATTTTCTACGCAAACCCTATGCTCCGGATGAACTATTGAGATCGGTGGCGAATGTAATCGAACGCCGACAACTGAGGGCGGCAAACCAATCGATACATCTGCGACTCCAGGAGTCCGAGTCCCTGCATAAATTTATCGTCAATAATTCACCCGACATGATCTATCTATTGGATCAGGAGGGTAAATTTGCCTTCATCAACGAACGTGTGAAGTCGCTTCTGGGCTACAGCCAGAATGAAATCATTGGTGAGCACTTCAGCAAACTGATCCTCACGGAAGATATGGAAAAAGCGCAATTCACCTTCAATGAGCGTCGCGCAGGAGAGCGCGCCACGCGCAGTGCAGAACTGAAATTGTGCAGCAAGAACCATAACGGAACCCGCTTTTTCGAGTCCCACGTGGTACCAATAGAGCTGAGTTCGATCGGCATATACACGACCAATGACGACAACAGCAAATCATTCATCGGCACCTATGGCGTAGCGCGTGATATCTCCGAACGGAAACAGGCCGAAGCACTCATCAAATACCAGCTCTACCATGACCTGCTCACCAACCTGCCGAATCGCAGTCTGTTCCGCGACCGTTTGAATATGGCGATGGCCCAATCCAAACGCTCCGGTAAGAAGCTGGCAGTCATGTATCTTGATATGGACCGTTTCAAAATCATAAATGACTCACTCGGACATTTTGTTGGTGATGAGTTGTTGAAACTTGTCGGCCAACGACTGCGCAGCGAGCTGAGGGAGGCGGATACCCTCGCCCGTGTCGGCGGTGACGAGTTCAATCTGCTGGTACCGGAGATCAATGACATACAAGACGCAAGAAATCTTGCGGAAAAAATTCTTCGACTGACGGCAGAGCCCTATATCATTAAGAACGAGGAGATCTTCATCAGCTTCAGCATCGGCATATCAATCTATCCGAGTGATGGCGACACCAAGGACATGTTGATAAAAAATGCTGATATAGCGATGTATAAAATCAAGAATGCCGGAAAGAACGGTTACGCCTTCTATTCAGAGAAGATGAAGACCCACTTCTCACAATCCTTGGACATTGAAAATGGTTTACGCAAGGCAATCTCAACCAATGAGCTATGTCTCTACTACCAACCACAATTCGATATCAAGAAAGGCTATATGCGAGGTGTTGAAGCCCTGGTACGTTGGAAGCATCCGGAAAAAGGCACCATCCAACCCAGTGAATTCATCAGTGTCGCGGAGGAATCCGGTCTTATCATCCCACTTGGTGAGTGGGTGCTGCGCAGGGCATGCACGGACATCAAACGCTGGATGGAACAGGAAGACATCTCATTGCTCCTCTCGGTAAACATCTCAATGCAACAGCTCGAGATGGATCAATTCGTGGCGAAGGCCATGAAAATTATCAAGCGTCATGATCTACCGAAAAACACCTTGGAACTGGAGATCACCGAGCATGCCATTATGCAGGACATGGAGAAAGCGATAGATGCCTTGACCAGGTTGTCCCATAAGGGTATACGCATCGCCATCGATGATTTCGGCACCGGCTATTCATCATTGGGCTACCTGCAAAACCTACCGATAAACACATTGAAAATAGATCGCTCATTTGTCCAGAGCATCAAATCCTCAGAAGACAATTCAATCATTGACGCGATAATAGCAATGGCCAAGGGGCTCAACCTGAACCTGATCGCCGAGGGTGTGGAAAACCAGACCCAAATCGACCATCTCAGCAGGGCCGGCTGTGGTTTGGCTCAAGGATTCTTCTACTCTCATCCCGTACCTGAAGACGAGTTGCTAAGATTTATAAAATCAAACGGATTTGCCAAAGGCCACAACGCATCAGAATCAAGAAAAGCCCCTGAGCATGACACGCCCATACAGTGACCGAAACACTGCCTTTGTTATAGTCACCAAATCATAGAAGTCGTTAGGGCCTGTTAACACTAATCCGATAGGCCCTAACATAAGAAACCCCGCCGAAGCGGGGTTCTGTTGGCTCTAGTGATGAAAAACGGAACCTTGATTATTGGATGGACCAGCCAGACTCCGATACGCTTCCTTTAGATTCAATTGTGACGATTCAATCTGATCACACTCTTCTCATGCGTATGTTCAAGTTGGCTGGTCAAACCAGAATCAACAGCTCCATCAAGTTGAATACCCAGTCTCCTCTGTTCAAGTTTACGAGATACCCAAGATGGGCCACACACCATGCCAATATCCACTAAGTGGACAGCATTATGACCAACACCATCTCCAGTCCATCTGCATGCTTGGTCGCAACAATTGATCATCGCTCATTCCCAGCATGCATAGGCCATATTTTTGCTGGAGACAGTAGTAAGTGTAATTGAGTTCGGGGGTATATCAAGTTCTCCAGTTATTTATTTCCCAAGCCCATGTAAACACAGCATTTACTATCAGGTTCCCTGGCTCCCGTGTTAATATGTCTGGATCATATGGGCGCCAGGCGCCACCTCAACCCAACAACTGCAATCTATCCATGGCCCAGTACATTTACACAATGAACGGGGTGGGAAAAGTCGTCCCACCTAAAAAACATATACTACGCGATATATCTCTCTCCTTTTTTCCCGGTGCCAAGATCGGTGTACTCGGTCTCAATGGCGCGGGTAAATCAACCCTGTTACGCATCATGGCAGGGGTCGATACCGATATTGAAGGCGAAGCACGCCCCCAGACCGGGATCCGTGTCGGCTATCTTCCCCAGGAACCCCGGTTGGACGAGAGCACCGATGTACGTGGTAACGTGGAAGCCGCCCTGGCCGATGTCAAACAGGCCCTGACCCGACTCGACGAGGTTTACGCGGCCTATGCCGAAGCGGATGCTGATTTCGATGCCCTGGCGAAGGAGCAGGCAGCCCTTGAAAACATTATTCAGGCCACCGATGGGCACAATATCGAACGCCAACTGGAGATTGCCGCCGACGCCCTGCGTCTACCACCCTGGGATGCCAAGGTAGAAACCCTGTCCGGTGGCGAAAAACGCCGTGTAGCCCTGTGCCGTTTATTGCTTGAAAAGCCGGATATGTTGCTGCTCGATGAGCCGACCAACCATCTCGATGCGGAATCCGTGGCCTGGCTGGAGCGTTTCCTCCACGAATACAGTGGCACCGTGGTTGCGGTCACCCATGACCGCTATTTTCTTGACAATGTTGCAGGATGGATTCTTGAACTGGACCGTGGTTATGGCATTCCCTGGGAGGGTAACTACTCTTCCTGGCTGGAACAGAAAGAGCAGCGCCTGGAACAGGAGTCTCGCGAGGAAGCGGCCCATATCAAGAGCATGAAGGCGGAGTTGGATTGGGTTCGCGCCAATCCCAAAGGGCGGCATGCCAAAAGCAAGGCCCGTCTACAGCGTTTCGAGGAGTTGCAGTCCCAGGAGTTCCAGCAACGCAATGAGACCAATGAACTCTATATACCGCCGGGACCGCGGCTTGGCGACCTGGTGATCGATGCGGTAGGACTAAAAAAATCCTTCTCTGATCGCCTGCTCTATGACGACCTGACCTTCAACCTGCCTAAAGGCGGCATTGTCGGCATCATCGGTCCCAATGGTGCGGGAAAGACCACCCTGTTCCGCATCATCACCGGCCAGGAGAGCCCCGACGCCGGTGAGTTGCGTATTGGTGATACAGTGGAAGTCGCCTATGTAGATCAGAGCCGTGATGCCCTGGACGGGAACAAGACCGTATGGGAGGAGATTTCAGACTCCCAGGACATCATCACCGTGGACCGCTATCAGATGCAGTCACGCGCCTATGTGAGCCGATTCAACTTCAAGGGTTCCGACCAACAGAAGCGTATCGGCGATCTCTCCGGTGGTGAACGCAACCGGGTACATCTGGCAAAGCTGTTGAAGAGCGGCGGCAACCTGCTGCTGCTCGATGAGCCAACCAACGATCTCGATGTGGAGACGCTGCGCGCCCTGGAAGAGGCCCTGCTCTCCTTCCCCGGCTGCGCGGTGATCATCAGCCATGATCGCTGGTTCCTGGATCGTATTGCCACCCACATCCTCGCTTTCGAGGGGGATTCAGGTGCGGTGTGGTTCGAGGGTAACTATGCGGACTATGAAGCCGATCGCAAACAACGTCTCGGTGCCGAGGCCGATCAACCCCATCGAATCAAATACAAACGTCTGAGCGGATAAGCGTTGACTACTGCAGATTGATGGCGTGGTGTGCTTCGTTATTGCTGGGAGGTAGTGATGACAACAGCTGGCCGGTCTCAAGCCAGTTGATCAATATCGACCACTGCTGATTGTCTTTTTTAAACGACGGTTGTTTCAAATCGACTACCGCACATCCCGATTCGGCCGCATAAACATAGTTTTGTGACTCCCTCAGATAGGCGACCATAGGCACGTCAATATCCTCTAACGTCTGTTTCAGCTTCTTGAACGCACGGGTATTGATGCGCACCCGGTTAGCAACGATTCCAATCGGCAGATCGAGCCCCATCTGACGCACCAGGTCACTAAGCTGTTTGAGAAAATCCAGGGTAACGTGACAATCGATACCGGACGGAAGAACCGGCACCACAACCGCCGTGGCTGAGCGCAGCATCTCCATCATTTCCAGACGTTTCATCGATGCGGGTGTATCGACGATGATGCGTTGCGTATCTTGGGGAATCCGTAGGGCAAAGGCGCGAGTGACACTGCCTTGTGTGGTTTTTGCAGCGAACACACCATGTATGTCGGGGAATTGTTCTGAACGCAACTCCAACCAGCGCTGGCTGGATCCTTGAGGATCGTAGTCAAAAAGTGTTGTCGACGTCCCGGAAGCGGCGTAGAACCCCGCTAAATTTGTCGCTATCGTTGTCTTTCCACAGCCTCCCTTGCTGTTGAGGATCAAAAGCCTTTTCATCACACGGAACCTATTCCAGTGGTCTGCCTGAGGCATATTCCTCCTATTAAAGGATAATTACAAGTGATTACAAGCATGTTTGAGAGGTCCCCTCAGACCCTTCCGAAGCCGTGTTGAGATCTGCATAGTGCCCAGTCATCTTACTGCATCCCCTTAGTCAGGCTCATCAACTGTTCGATCAGATCCGGATGACTGAATTCGCGACCACCCACTGCCCGAAAGGCCAGTTTGCCATCAGGTGCAACCACATAAGTGGTCGGTAAACCCCTCACCTCCCATGCTGACAGGCTTGAAGAGTCACTGTCGAGCAGAATCGGGAAGCTTGGTGAGGGTTCGACTCTGCCGAGAAAGGGAAAGATGGAATCGATGTCCTCACCTATGTTGACAGCCAACACCACCACGCCCTGCTCTTTTGTCGCCTGGTGGAGCTGCTCCAGAGAGGGCATTTCCCGTCTGCAGGGTGGACACCAGGTTGCCCAGAAGTTGACCACGACCACTTTACCCCTCAGCGAATCTATATCGATCACCTCGTCATCCATGTCGGGCAGACGTAATTCGGGAGCCGATTGAGACTCCGTGATCGGTATCAGGTTATGGGTCAGGGGAGGAAGTTCTGCCTGAGCGGGGATCAGCCACAGAGAGAGCCATAAACCCGCCCATTTGATGCTGTCAGCGCGCACAATGAACACCCTTCAAGATACCCTGATAGGTTCGTCCCGCCACATCCCAGCGGGCCACCAGATTAAATTCACTACCGGCCGGAAGACCGGTGGTAAGCATACCTTGATTCCAATCACCACCGGGCTGGTAGGCATGTTCGGGCGGAAATTGAGCCCACCTGAAAGCAATGGTTGCAGATTTTGTATGTTCATATGCCTCGAAACGTTTAAGCCATCCCTCCACACTCAGAGGCGGCTTTGACGCCCCATCAGTCACCACTGACCAATCGGCCAGCCTGAAATGAACCACCCCGGGGGCATCGTCATTTCTCAATACCGTCATATAGACACAGGATCCGGCATACAGCTCAGTGGCCTCCGCCGATAGTCCCCGATTGAGATAGAAGGCCCGGGCCTGATCCGGCAATATCTGGGTCAGGGAGAGCGTCACTCCATGTGCTGACGTCTCCCAGGTGACTGCCCCGGTAGCCGGATCGACGGTTCTGCTTTGAGCCCCTACAAACCCGCTGCAGAGGAGTATACAGAGCGAGAGAGGGACTGTTTGAGCTCTCATTCAGCCTATTTCAAGCTGTAGCTAACCGTCTTGCCGATTTCCGCAGCATTCTGCACTACACTGACACCCAACTCCGCCAGACGTTGCATTTTTGCCTGGGCAGTATCCCCCTCTCCGGAGATGATCGCCCCTGCATGCCCCATTCTACGCCCTGGAGGTGCTGTCGCACCGGCAATGAAACCGATCAGGGGCTTGTTCAGGTGGTCCCTGGCCCAGGCAGCCGCCTCGACCTCCTGAGCACCACCGATCTCCCCAATCATCAACACCGCCTCGGTCTCGTCATCATCGGCAAACTTTTTCAGCAGGGTAAGAAAATCACAGCCATTCACTGGATCACCACCGATACTGACACTGGTCGAGACCCCTAATCCGAGTTCGCTCATCTGTTCCACCGCCTCATAGTTGAGGGTACCCGAACGTGACACGATACCGATGCGCCCCTTGGGGTAGATATGGGCAGGCATGATCCCGACCTTGCACTCTTCAGGAGTGATTACCCCCGCCGTGTTGGGACCGACGATAATGGTGTCATGACCGATCAGGTAACGCTTAACGCGAACCATATCCTGCACCGGCACACCGTCGGTGATCACTACGATCACCTTGATCCCACCCTCTATCGCCTCCATGATGGCATCGGCGCTGAAAGGCGGCGGTACAAATACGACGCTGACATCCGCTCCAGCCTGAGCCACTGCATCAGAAACGGTGTCGAACACCGGCCTGTCGATATGGATCTGGCCACCTTTGCCCGGTGTCACGCCACCCACGACCTGGGTCCCCATACGGATCGCTTCCTCGGCATGAAATGTCGCATGCTGCCCGGTAAAGCCCTGGAAGATAACCCGTGAATCCTTGTCTACGAGAATGCTCATGCTGGCACCCCGCTAGCGACTGCTTCCACTGACTTCTCCGCTGCGTCACTCAGCCGATCGGCATGAATATAGTCGAGTCCTGATCTCTTCAGGATCTCTCTACCCGCTTCCAGGTTGGTTCCGGCCAATCTCACTACGACCGGCACCTCAACAGTGAGCTCGGTCATCGCCTTGACGATACCTTCGGCAATCCAGTCACAGCGGTTGATACCTGCGTAGATGTTCATCAAAACAACCTTGACATTGGGATCCTCCAAAACGATGCGGAAGGCATTGGAGATCTTCTCCGGTGAGGCACCACCGCCCACATCCAGAAAATTCGCCGGTTTCCCGCCATACAGGCTGATAGCATCCATGGTCGCCATAGCCAGGCCGGCGCCATTGACGATACAACCGACACTGCCATCGAGAGCGATATAGTTGAGATCATGGCCCGAGGCTTCAACCTCTTTGGGGTCCTCCTCGTCAAAGTCGCGAAGATCGGTGATTTCCGACTGTCTGAACAACGCATTCCCATCGAAGGACATCTTCGCATCGAGGGCCAAAAAATCACCCTCTGTCGTCGTTACCATGGGATTGATCTCGACCATCAAGGCATCCTTATCCCGAAAGCAACGATAGAGACTCTTCATGATGCGAGCCGCTTTGACAATCTGTTTGCCATTGAGACCGATCCCAGCAGCCACTTTGCGACATTGAAAATCCTGTAGCCCCACCGCAGGGTCGACCACTTCACGGATCACTTTATCCGGTGTTGCCCTGGCTACCTCTTCGATCTCCATGCCACCGGCGGCGGACGCAATCAGGGTGATCCGCTGGCTACTCCGATCGATGACTATACCGAGGTAGTATTCCGTATCGATCTGATGAATCTGCTCAACCAGTACCCGGTTGACCAGACGCCCGGCTTCACCGGTCTGCTTGGTGACCAAGCGCTTGCCGATCAAACTCTCGGCATGCTCCTGCACCTCATCCAGACTGTTTGCCATTTGCACTCCACCGGCCTTTCCCCGGCCACCGGCGTGGATCTGGGCCTTCACCACCCAGCCATCACCGCCCAGCTGTTCTGCAGCCGATAGGGCCTGGTTGGCGGAATGGGCCATGCGCCCCTCTGGCACGGGTATCTTGTAGCTGCGAAACAACTCCTTGGTCTGATACTCGTGGATATTCATGCAACGGCCTCCTTGAGGGTGGCCGTGCTCTCAATCTGTTTCATCTTCTCGATGACTACCTCGGCCTGACGAATCGAGGCTGCATCAATCATACGGCCGTCAAGACTGACCGCACCCATGCCTTCCGCGGCAGCCTTTTCCATCGCATCCAGAACCCGCCTTGCATGTTCCACTTCCTCCTCAGCCGGAGAGAATATCTGGTTGGCGAGGTCAATTTGCGAGGGGTGAATGGCCCATTTTCCCTCACCCCCAAGGGCGGCGAATGACTTTGCCACAGCGAGATATCCATCCGGGTCGCTGATATCACCGAAGGGTCCGTCGATGGGTCTAAGTCCATAGGCACGACAGGCGACAATCAGGCGCGACATGGCGAAATGCCACTGGTTGCCCAGATAGGTCTTGCGCTGTCCCTCATCATTGGGATCGCTCAACACATGATAGTCGGGATTCACCCCTCCCATGCTGATGGTTCTGGCCTGAGTTGAAGCCGCATAATCCGCAACCCCGAACACCAGCGCCTCAAGGCGATCGGGACAGCTTTGCGCGATAGCCTCCACATTCGCCATACCCAGCGCCGTTTCGATCAATGCATGCAGGTTGATCGGTTTGAATCCCTTTGCCGCCTCGATTTGTCCAAGCATCAGGGCGACAAATTGCAAGTCGGAGGGGTGCCCGACCTTCGGCACCAGAATGGTGTCCAATTTATCCCCCGCCTGTTCCACAACGTCAACGATATCGCGATAACAAAAATGCGAATCCAAGCCATTGATTCTTACGGAAACGGAACATTTCGACCAATCGAGATCGTTGAGTGCATGAATGACATTCCGCCGTGCGTCATCTTTGTCTGAAACGGCGACTGCGTCTTCCAAATCGAGAAAAACCAAATCGGCACCCGCATGGGGCGCCTTTTCAATCATCCGCATATTACTGCCTGGCACAGCCAGTTCGCTTCTATGCAAGCGATTCTTATAGGCCATATCGGACCCTCCGTGATTGTTGTATTTATCCTGAATCCGCTCCTTGACCGAGTCCCAGATCGACTCTCTTATTCGTCTGGAAGCATCAAAATTCTGATCAGGCTCAATGACATGGCAGTGAATTACCTTGTCCCATGCCGAATCCCGTTTTGTGCACTGCACTCAATCTGAATTCACGTTTTCAGGTTTAATTATTTTCTAAGCTTCTGCCCAAGTGTGGATAACAAATACCACAAACAGGGCAAGTATTTACCACAGGAGGAGGATAAATGACAGATGGAGTTCTCTATCCAGCAGGATAAATATCTGTTTTGCGGGGCTAGGAGTCCACGTCTGGCGAGGGAACTCCAGGCCGCACGGTAATGAAGCGATAGGGGACCGAAATCAGCCCCTGCGGGGTGTCGATCAAGACCCGGGCCTCCCACTCCATGGCGTCCCATACACACACCGGCAACATCCCCTCGCCACTGAACACCCCGTCGCCTTGAGCGCTCAACTGGGTTCGATTTAAGCCCATGTTCATATCCACGCTACTGAAATCGACGGCGATACTTTTCGCCTCTATACCCGCCAGGTCCACCCTTAACGCCAGGGGTTTCACCATCGGAATATCCCTAGGCTGGATGGAGAAGGTGACACTGCCGCCCCCATTCAACCGGGTCGTACAGCCATTGGCACGAAGATCACATGCTGGCAGCGTTTGCAGCGTGAACACCTTGCGCCCCGCCTGCGGCCCCACGGCGATGCGGTACGTGATCGAGTGAGCCTGCACGAAATAAAATGGGGGGTATCGACTTCACCGACACCCCCTTAAACAGGCTAAAACTAAACAGTAATTATCATTCTCACTTCCTATGGCTGATCTTTTTCAAAACATCGATCCAGACCAGTCGATGATCTGAACTGGGAAACGGCCAGTCTCCGACCAATTCAAACAGAGAATCGTTCTGATCATGATGCAGGCAAATCCAAAGCTTGAGGTCGGCTACGCCCTGCCCAGTGGTGAAGATCTTACCAATTCCAGACTAGGTTTCAATGAAATCCTGCGGACACTTGAAGCGCGTACCCTGGCGTTCGGCAAGCCTGTGGTCCTGGCTCATGGCGACTCTCATTACTTCAGGGTCGATAAACCCGGACTGGTGGAAAACGGCTTCATACCTAACTTCACCCGCTTCGAAAACTTCGGCTCAAGCCGGGTGCACTGGGTAAAGATCACAGTCAATCCAAAATCAAAACATGTCTTCAAGGCTCAGCCAATGATCATTGAAGCCAACAGATAGAGGGTCAACCAGGGCGCCTATTGGATTATTGCCCTGGAGTGCCGCGACGGGCTGTTGATGTACAGCCCGTCTGAATCACCGTGGATCAATCATGCCCAAATGAGATTCAAGGAATCTCGTACCTGTTTTCAAAGTAAGAATTGAACGTCTTTTATTTTTGGTACATACCATTTGTCTTGTTTCCACCAACGGCTCACGCCATCACCATCCCGATCCTGCGGCATTAGCCAGAGCGCTCGACCTCTACGATGGTGGAGTTGAGTTCTACTTCAACTATCGCAGTGACGAAACCGAGTTCTGGGATGATAGCCAACTGATTGACCAACATCGCTACAAAGCCGTCTACCCCGAAAGGGAAGGCTATCTGAAGCTTGAGCTTTGATTGCCATACAGGATATCTTGGACCGGAATTGAAGATTCCCAGCCACTGTAACTCTTTATGCAGTCTAGATCAGGCCCAGTAGCTCTGAAGATCGACTAATCGACCAGTAGGCTCCAAGACTGCCAACAACATAGGCTGAGAGTGTAGTGACCGGCCGTGCAAGCTCTCTACTGTTGATCAATCGAGGTATGATCTGAACCAGCAGATAGACAACAAATATCACTCCCAGCTGACCAAACTCGACGCCCAGATTGAATGCCAGCAGGCTGAGGGGTAACTCATGTTCCGGCAACCCGACTTCACGCAGTGCGCCGGCAAAACCCAGGCCATGGACAAGACCAAAGATAAACGCCACCATCCAGGGATAACTTCGCGCCAACGTCAGTCGCTTATCCATTGCTTCGACCGCTACCAGCAATATGGACAAGGCTATGATAATTTCTACCGGAGATTGTGAGACAGTGACCACATTGGTAACGCTCAATGCCAGGGTCAAACTGTGCGCCAAGGTAAATGCCGTTATAGTCCAAACCAGTTGGCGTTGAAAACCGACCAGAAGCATCAATCCGGCAACAAACAGCAAGTGATCCAAGCCGAGTAAAATGTGTTCAACACCGATCACGATATAGGTGATCAACACCTGTTGCCAACTGCTTGCACCATTGTCCGCGGCAGTGAGTTTCAGACTTTGTGTCTGGCTCGCCACAGACTGGGTAAGATCGTTACCATTTAACCATTCAATACGGACCACCACATCAGCATGCATTGGCAGGTTGTTGAAATGGATCTCACCGACCAATCCCTGATCACCACAATCGATTAGCGGACCTTGCTGGACACACTGTTGCGGGTAACTTGGCTCCACAGTCGCAACCAAACGCTCGACCTGCTTGGCAGGTACCCACAGTTGGGTGAATTTCCCAGGTGATGCCTCTGTCAGGTGCAAAAAAGAGGAGCCCATGGCATGCGCCATGGCCAGTTCGGTAACAAGCCACAGAGAGAGTAAGAGCAAGCCCTTCTGGATCTTCATGAGGAGTGATGAAGAATTGTGTAGTTGTTGCGCAACTCTTCTATCAATTTTACTACTTGATCATTCTGTTTTTGCTTTCGCCAATCCCGGCGCAACAGGGGTTCGAGTTCTTCAAACTCCGGCAAGGGTTCCTGTTGTCTGTTTTGCAGACGCACCAGGTGAAAACCTTTCTTGGATTGAACAATCTTCCATTCATCAATAGGCAGATTATCCAATGTTTCGACGAACTCATCACCGTATGCAATGCTTAGCGAGCTGCGCCTGCGGCCAACAAAGCTATGATAACCCTGCTTGAAAGCAGATGCCTCCTTCCCCGCTAACACTTCGCTCCTGATTGCATCGACTTCCAGTCTCGCATTATCTCCCTGATCACGGATGAGGACATGCTCAAAGTTGTAACTGGGTTGCTTCATGTAGTTTGCGGATTTCTTCTGATACCAATCCCGCAGCTGTTGCGAGCTCGGTTCCCGGTGAGCAGCCAGACTCCTGAACAGTGATACTGTCTTCTGGATCACACGGTCTCTGATCATAATATCGTTCTCTGCCAATCCCATCTCCAGTCCCTTGCGATAGAGGAGTTCATTCTGTAACCATGAATCCAATAGCTTTTCAAGCTCCTGTGTCGATGGTTCGCGACTCTTTTTCTGCTGAAACTCCCGAATCATCTCCTCTCTGACTCTACTATCGATAACAATAAGATTCTCATCGACAATATCGTCCTGCATCAGATCATTGATAACGAATACCAACAGCCCGATGATAATAAAGTGAAGCATTGGTTCTCTTAACCAATTGATTTTCTTTGTTCCCTTCGCGTCGTTTAATTCCACAGCCATCTCTTCCCGATATCTGTTCAGATCATGCTTTTAGAATCGCAAATAAAAGCATGCCACGATGAATTTTTATTAACATTTAGGTGAAATATATTTGATAGGCGTGTTGCCTGGTGAATATATAAAAAGTTCTCGATCGCGAAATACCTATGTAATTCCACAGGAATAAGATTCGCTCCGCAAACCGTTTGGTTTGCACGCCATAACTTAATCCTAGGGAGGATTCCCGTGATGAGAAAAGCACTTAGTACAGCGATTGCAGTAACCTTGGGTTGCACCATCCCGGCTACTGTGGTTCATGCGAAAAATATCGACTACAAAACGACGATTGAAACTATCGGTGTTTCATCAGATGCTGAAATTGTAACTGGCAAGGTCTTCAACGACCGTAACCAAAACGGTTTAATGGACAGTTCCGAAAGAGGTATCAAAAATGTCCTGGTCTCCAATGGACGGGATGTGGTTAAAACCAACAAGCATGGATATTATGAGCTGCCGGCTTTCGATGGCATGACCGTATTCATGACCAAACCGGCAGGTTATGACATCCCGGTGGATGAGGACAATATTCCTCAGTTTTATTACCACCACATGCCGGAAGGGTCACCCGTACTCCGCTTCGGCGGCCTGCAGCCCACCGGTCCGCTACCCGAGGCGATCAACTTTCCGGTCATCAAGAGTGAAAAAAGCAAGTATGATGATGACAGGAAGAAAGGTAAGCGCAAAGGTGACAAAAGCTTCAAAATGATCATCATTGGCGACACCCAACCCTACAGCAACAACGAAGTGGGTTATGTGCGTGACACCCTGGCGAAGGAATTCGCAGCCATGGATATGGATGATGTGGAGGGGATCATCGTCGAAGGTGACGTATTAGGTGATGACCTCGGTCTCTATCCCCGCTTCAAGCAGATCCTTGGCGTTGCCGACACTCCCCAATACTACGTACCCGGCAACCACGACCTGGATTTCGACGCACCAACCGACGAGAACTCCTTCGATACCTTCAAACGCGAATGGGGTCCTGCCTACTACTCTTTCGATATCGGCGATGTCCACTTCGTAACCCTGGACAATGTTCAATATCCCTGTATCAACCACGATGGTGAGCACGCTTTCTGTGATGCCAGCAATACCTACAACGGTTATGTCACTGAGCAACAGGTTGAGTGGCTTGCAAACGATCTTGCCCATGTGCCGATGGACAAACTGGTTGTGTTGAATATGCACATTCCCATCATCTCCTTTGTCGACAGCGGTTCCAACAAGCACCAGACCGACAATGCGGGCGATATCTACCGTCTGTTGGAGGGTCGCCCCGCACTGGCCCTGAGTGGACACACCCACACCCTTGAGCATTTCGAGCCCGGTGAGGGCGCCCGTCCCGGTATCGCCGGACTGGATATCCCTGCAACACCCTTCCCTCAGATCATCACCGGCGCCGGTTGCGGATCCTGGTGGAGCGGCGATTTCGATGACGACGGTGTCCCCATGTCCTACCAGCGCCTGGGCGCCAAGCGTGGTTTCATGGTCTTCGAATTCGACGGCAATACCTTCAAGGACAGCTTCAAGGCGACTGGCGAGCGAGCGGATAAGCAGATCGCTGTCAGCATGCTGACCCCCACCTTCGTCGATTGGTACAGCCAACTGCTCGACTGGTTGCGTGCCGGCGCAGATGGCATACCCCCGGTCAACGTCAACGATCTTGAAGACAACATGATCATCCCCATGGACGAGTTGTACGGAACCACACTTACAGCCAATGTCTGGAATGGCTCCAGCGCTACCAAAGTATGGGTAGAGATCGATGATGGTGACAAGATAGAGATGACGCGTAGCGAAAACACCCTGGACCCCTTCGCTTTGGAGAAACAGATGTATGTTTATCGCTATGCGGCGGAAAGCACCTCCGGCAATCCCCGCACCCAGGGTTTCGAGCTCTGGACACGCGCTTCTCAGGGTCCTAGCAGTCCGCGTCCCTCCGACGAATGGATGCACACCGACAACTCCAACCATCTCTGGGAGGTAGCCCTGCCAGACGATCTGGAGAACGGCGTGCATACTGCAAAGGTCACGGCCAAGGATAAATATGGCCGCAAATATCACGAGACTGTGGTGTTCGAGATTCGTGACCAGCGTCCAGAGCCTTTCTTCCGCGACCACGTGTTTGAGTAAGCCGATAACCGTTCATTACAGATGATCGGTGGAGGGAAGGCAGCGATGCCTTCCCTCCTTTTTTTTGCATTCAACCTCGGCCTTTACCCGGATGATACATGTGTCTACATGATCATTGATCAGCCCCAAGGCCTGCATGAATGCATAGACTGTGGTAGGCCCAACGAATTTCCAACCCAGCATTTTCAACGCCTTGGACAAGGCGATGGACTCAGCCGAGGTTGATACGCACAGCGATAGGACCACGCACGTCATCTTCGAACCACTGGACTTTATCGGCAAGCTGGCGGCGTTGGTGCCGAAACCGAGAGTGAACCTGACCCGGTTTGCTCGTATCATCCCTGATACTCACCCACTTCGTGGGCCAGCGTGTATAAGAAGAATAAACGCCCATTTTGCCCGGGTTCAGCAGCAGCTTACCGTCAACGGCCCGCCACTTCACCACCCGATCATCCTGAGCACGCTCCGAATTCCGCGGATATCGTCTAGAAACTGCCTGTGTTTTCTCCATTTATCCCCCCCTTCCCAACCTCCCGGCAAGCCGGGACCCTGCCGGGGCTCACGGTACAGCGTCCTAGGGCCTGCCCCGGACTTGATCCGGGGTCATGGAGGCCCGGCACTCAGCCGGCGTTGGTGGTTCATCGGGTACCCTGGCCTTGTTGCCCTTGCCCCGTTTGGCCGGGGTTACCAAGGCGCGATGCTTGCTGTTCGGCAAAAACACCCCGTGAAAGCGGCTAATCACCAACTCCCGCCAGCATGATCATATGCTGGCGGGATCTGATCGATGACAACCCGTCACCAACCCTCCCCAATAGAATCGACTTATTCATCAACCCTGTCTTTCCATTGCCAATAGGCAACTGGTCCGGGGTCAACACCCTTACCCGAAACCTTCTTAATAAAGACACATAAAAGGCATAGTCACGCAACCAAGTCAGTCTATGTTGACAGATTGGATTTACTTAATCCTGCTACCGAAACATAAGACTAAACGAGGATTTGACTATGAATTTGAAGAAAGTATGCCTGGCATTAGCGGCTACCGGCATAGCGGTTCTTATCTCAACCGGTTGTCTTGCCGGCGATCGGGATAAATGGGATGACGACAACCGCTGGGAATCGCGCAAAACAACCAGACTGAGTGTTCAGCTTGGACCTCGCCCCTACTATCTGGTCAACGATATGGAGGATAGCGAGTTGAAGGAAGAACTCCTGTCCTGCAACAACAGAAAAAGATTCAAAAAGAGCGACTTCTCCATCGGCCACCGCGGTGCACCGATGCAGTTTCCGGAACATACCAGGGAGTCCTATGTGGCCGCCGCGCGGATGGGCGCGGGCATACTTGAATGTGACGTAACCTTTACCAAGGACCGAGAGCTGGTATGCCGCCATTCCCAGTGTGATCTGCACACAACCACCAATATCCTTGCCACCTCCCTGGCTGACAAGTGTTCCGAACCCTTTGTGCCGGCAGTAATCGATCCGGCCAGCGGTGAAGTGGTGACTCCGGCCAGCGCCAAATGCTGCACCAGCGATATTACCCTCGAAGAATTCAAGACGCTGACAGGAAAAATGGATGCATACAATTCCGCGGCGACTACTGTCGAGGAGTACCTGGATGGAACATCCAGTTGGCGCACCGATCTCTATACCGGAAACGGCACGCTTATGACCCACGCAGAGAGTATCGAATTGTTCCTTGACCTGGGCGCCAAAATGACTCCGGAGTTAAAGTCACCCAGCATAGAGATGCCTTTCGACGGTGACTACACACAACAGGATTATGCGCAACAGATGATCGATGAGTACAAGGCCGCCGGCGTCAAACCTAAGCGTGTATTCGCCCAATCATTCAACCTGGAGGATGTGCTCTACTGGATCGACAATGAACCCGCTTTCGGCAAACAGGCGGTCTTCCTCGATGGCAGCAATAATGCGGAGGAGGCCGCACAGACGATCGAGGTGATGGCCGAACTTCGCGCCAATGGCGTCAACTACCTTGCACCTGCCATGTGGGCCCTGGTAACCGAGGTGAATGGGGAAATCGTAGCTTCGGATTATGCCTTGGCCGCACAAGCCCACGGCCTGAATCTGATCACCTGGACCCTTGAGCGTTCCGGTCTGCTGGCAAGCGGTGGCGGCTGGTACTATCAGACGATCAATAATATAACGGACAACGATGGCGACATGATGCTGTTACTTGATGTCCTGGCCCAGGATGTCGGAATAAAAGGCATCTTTTCTGATTGGCCAGCGACAGTCACTTACTATGCCAATTGTAAAGGTTTATAGTAAAGACTGATATATACTTCTGCCTCAAGGATGAGGCAGCGCTACCAGCCCCTGAAGCTTAATAAAATATAAGCTCCTACCTTTTATTAACCCTTCTCCCCATCATTATCGATGAACTCCTCATAGTAGATACCAACCACTAAACTCCTGCTTAATCTGACTTAGTAGATAATCGTCGGAATTGGTTGGTGGAATTCTGACATCTTATGTCATTAGTCGTATAAGTCGGCAGCTGAACGGGTACCACATGGAGCGTGATTATGTTACCAAAATCAGGGTATGCAAGGTGCAGAAGCTCGTCGCCAGCCATCCGCCTCTGGAGGATCGAATCGCAGCTTTGAAGGATAGCGCCTCAGGTATCAGGCGCTGATCAGGGCGTCGCGTCGAGCGATACGCTCGATCTCCTCCAGCACCCTTTGCAGGTTCTCCCGCGCTTCGCTGGGCTGGACTTCCATCACCTTGCGCGCCTGAGGAAAGCGCTGTTCCAGGATCGCCAGGGCTTTGAAACTGTTCCAGGGCGTGGTGTATTCGTCTACGTGGCAAAGATCCATCCACTCGGCATCGACGAAAGAGAGATGTTCATCGGAGAGTCCCCGGTTGGTATGCAGATGGAAGTGCAGACGCCTGCCGGTACGGTCGAGCTCAGCGAGAAAATCGAGCCAGGCCCTGAGCGGACGCATCGACCAGACTTTGGCGTGCCCGAAGTCGAAACAGAAGTGCAACTGATCGAGTTCCTCCCGCTCAACACTGAGCATGATGCGTCGGTAGAAGTCGATCTCGTGGTAGGTGTTTTCGATATGGACTGGAAACTGATACTCCCGGCAGAGACGGTTCAGGATTCGCAGCTGTTCGGTCAGTTTCCGCTCCAGTGCCTCCTGGTATTCCGGTCTGCGTGTCAGGGTAAATGCAGAGAGATGATTGATGCCGTAGCTGGCACCCCAAAGCAGTGAGTTTTCAATCTGCCGGCGCAGAAGGCTGATCAGGTCCTCGTCATCCAGCGCGAAGACGTTCAGTCGGCGGTGGTCAAGATGGGTATTCAAGGGGCACTCGCTGCCGGGGAGCAGTGAGTCGAGCAGGTCATGGGTCGCCGGGTCGTGGGCGTAGAGGCCAATCTCGATTGCCCGGCTATCTTGCAGTGCCTGCAACAACAGAGGCTCGATTTCGTCGCGTCGACGATCAAATACCTTGTAGCCCCAGTTGAGGTAGTGATTGGCAGCTTTCATGGGCGCCTACTCTAATCATGGCAGATGACAGGAGCATGAATGAAAGGATACGGGAGGGGGGTATGGGTATAAGAAAAATAAACGCCCTTTTTGCCCGGGCCCAGCAGCAGCTTACCGTCAACGGCCCACCACTTCACCGCCCGATCATCCTGAGCGCGCTCCGAATTCCGCGGATATCGTCTAGAACCTGCCTGTGTTTTCTCCATTTATCCCCCCCCCTTCCCAACCTCCCGGCAAGCCGGGACCCTGCCTGGACTCACGGCACAGCGTCCTAGAGTCGGTTGTTTTGTCAGGCGAACAGGCTCGTCGGCGGTGCCCGACTCTGAGGCTGCGGGCTAGTGGGTCATGCGGTAAATTCTGTAACACTCAGCCGGCCAGCCTGACCCGGCTGAGCGGACTACTTCCTGATGGAATACGCGGGGCTGTCATAAATCTTACATATTTGCCTGCTAGTTTCAGACTCGGCTCTGCCACACCGGCAACAGAGTCGTTGTTACTCACGGGGCTCTTGAGAGCAGATCTGGAAAGGGGGGACATTTGTTCGAGTCAATGCTGCTGACAGCCTTCGTCATGGGGCTGATAAGTGCTTCCTCACTGCCTATGGGCGCGATTACGGCTGCCTTCTGGCGGCCCAGCGACCGGGTCACCGCCATGCTTATGGCCTTTGGCGGCGGAGCCCTGCTGGCGGCCCTGACCATCGACCTGGTGGCCGCTTCGGTGGAAGAGGGGCACTTTTACGCCCTGGCCTTCGGTGCCGTGGTCGGGGGACTCCTCTTCACTTCCCTGAATCAGCTGGTCAACGACTACGGCGGTTTTCTGCGCAAGGCCTCGACGACCATCTATCATCTGCGGCGCAAGCAGCATCAGCAGATCCGCCAGATCATCTCGCGCATCCATCAGGTGCGGCTGTTTCACAATCTGCCGACCGCCGATTTCAAGGCTATCGCCCCCTCGGTGCGTATCATCCACTATCGCCAGGGGGAGGCCATCTACCGCAAGGGTGATCCGCCGGACACCTTCTACATCATTGATCAGGGACGGGTGGAGCTGTTCGATCCTGCCGCTGAGGAGCGGGTGGAGACCCTGGATCGCTACAGCGTTTTCGGTTGGCACGCCTGTCTCACCTCGGCACCCAATGCCTTTAATGCTATGGCGGCTGCCGATGCCACGGTCTGGGCCATCCCCAAACACGCCATCGACACCCTGCTGCTCAATTCACCCCAGTTTCAGCAGGAGGTGCATCTGTTGTTGCGCAGTGGGGAGCTGACTGGATACCTGCAAAAGCATCATGGGCTCAGCGGGCAGGCGGCTGAGGACTGGAGTGACCAGGCGGCTCGTGAGCTGATCCAGCGTGGCGTGTTGCCAGCGGCGGTCGAAGTGGAGCGCATGAGTCAGCAAGTGATGGAGCGTTTTCCACAACTCAAACGACTGCCACCCCTGTTCAGGGATCTCCCCTTCGAGGAGCTGCAGATGCTGGCTCACTCACTGATCCACAAGCGCTACGATCAGGGTGAGACCTTCTCTCATCAGAACACGCGGTCGGACCGGGCCTTTATCGTCGCCTCGGGGGAGGTGAACCTGATCGATCCCATCACGACACTGCGCAAGACGGTTTCGCTGAGTGAGAACGATACCTTCGGCTTCTATTCCATGCTCACCGGCGCGGGTCATTCGGCAACAGCCGTGGCGACCCGTGAGACCTGGGTCTGGGAGCTGCGGCGTAGCGATTTCCTCGATCTATTGAAGTCGGAACCGGTTTTTGCACAGCGCTACCGGGCCTTTCTGCAACAGGGGGAGGCGGTACGCTACCTGGAGAGTCGTCACCTGAACGGCGAGCAGGCGGCACGCTGGTCCCGTAGCGCCATACGCAGCCTGGACAGCGGTACGGCGCTGCCGTTGGCCGCCGATGTGGTGCTGGAGATGCGTGGCAACCACGCAGCGCCCCTGGCCATCTGGTTGGGCATTACTCTGGACGGCATTCCCGAGTCGCTGGTGATCGGTGCCAGTCTGATCAATTCAAACATCAGTCTGTCATTGATCGCGGGTCTGTTTCTCTCCAACTATCCAGAGGCGCTGTCCAGCTCCAGCGGTATGCGAGAACAAGGATTCGGCTTTCGCCGTATCCTGGTTATGTGGACCTCACTGATGCTTTTCACCGGTATCGGTGCAGCCCTGGGCAACATCTTTTTTGTCAATGCCACACCCGCCATCTTTGCCCTGGTGGAAGGGGTCGCTGCAGGCGCCATGCTGACCATGATCGCTGAGACCATGATGCCTGAAGCCTACTTCAAAGGGGGCTCGGTCGTCGGCATGTCGACCTTGGCTGGTTTTCTGGTGGCGATCTTTTTCAAGACCCTGGAGACGGTGTAAGTTGTGCTAGGGCCTGTTAACACTAATTCTATGCGCCCTGC
>NATW01000155.1 GCA_003094555.1 gamma proteobacterium symbiont of Ctena orbiculata | reverse complement strand
GATCAAGGCCGGCATAACCATTGGTGTTTTCCAGGAACCAGTTGCCTACCAGATGGCCGTCGATGTCATGATCGATTTTTCCGCCTACCGGCTCAACCGTGCGCAGGGACTTGGATAACAGGGTCTGACGTATAGTGTCATTGAAGTAGTCAAAGGGATCCGGGGTATGAATCTTCCAGGGTTCTGCCGTGTAGCTGTCGGGATTGACAAAACCCGAAAGGGTTATATCGTTGTCAACCAGATTATAATCCACCGAGCCCGAATAATTGCCCAGGATCTCACCCGCCGATACGCTGATGTCTGTATTGACGTATTGACCATTCGCCGGTGCATGAAGCGCCAATTTGTCTGAGAGATTATCCACGTGGATGTAGATCGATTGGATGGTATCGCTATGATCGATGACAAACCTATAGTCATCATTGTTGAAGTTCCCCATGTGCTGGATACTGCTTACAGTGCCATCAGCAGGTGCATAGACATCGATCTCTATTGTTTCTGTAGCACCAAAATCGGGTGATACATAGTACTGGTGATCGATGGGCGTTACGTGGTTACCGATCATACCGCCCAGGGGAAGAATGAACTCAATTTCGGAGAGGTCGACCGGGGGATACTCGAAGCGGGAGAATTGGGTTACTTCATTGGCTGGTGAGTCACTGCTGCCGCCACCGCCACCGCCACCACAAGCTGTCAATAGCAACAGGCACAATCCCGTAATCGTTAGGTGGAAGAGTCTTTCACAGGTAGCCTGAGGTGCCGGGGTATACATCGAACTCCGCCCATACTGGTATGACAATTCTATCTGAGATTATAGACACTTTTTGCTGTTATTCGGGTTAACAGAAGAATGATTGTGCAATGATCAAGTCATAGTATCCATGTAGATATAGCTTCTGTAATCAGAACTAGAATCCTATACGGGGTGGAGTGTGGCATGATGCTGTCTGCCTGTCCTACAATAGGGTTGCATCAGAAGACGATCTTTAATCAATAATGTTTTGGACAGGGCAACAACAACAACTTACGGATGAACATGAAAAATATTCTTATTCGCATCAAATCAAGTTTGCCTGGGTGCGTTTAAGATATCCTCCAATTGGCCGTTACTTAACTCTCAGATAGTTGAAGAACCTTGATATCTCTATTGGATAAGACGCCTACACACCACTCTCTTTTCATTTGGGTGACATACCGCAAATGATGTCCGCACTCACGCTTAAGCAAATCTTCTCTACTGAGGTCGAGACTGTCTTAGCGGATATTCCAATTGATAAAGTCCTGTTGCGGATGGAGCGCAGTCAGATCAGTTGTCTTGTGGCCGTGGATGAGAACCGGCGACCCATCGGTATCTTCACCGAGCAGGATGCAATCAGGATCATGGCGGAGAGACAGAGCGTCCGCGAAATCTGCATGAACGATGTGATGAGCCACTCTCCTCTGACGGCAGCTGAGAATATGGATTTCCACGATGCCTACCGCATCATGTCGGAGAAAAAATACCGTCATCTACTGGTAGTCGATGATGAAGGCCGTCTGAGTGGTCTCGTCAGTGAAGCCGATTTTCTACACCACATGGGAATGGAGTATCTGGTCGAGCTAAAGACCGTCGAGTCGGCCATGACCAGCCATGTGATGTCCCTCGATCCGAGCGATACACTGGTCAAGGCGGTGCGCCTCATGGCCGAGCACCAGATCAGTTGTGTAGTGGTCTGTATCGATGGAATACCTGAAGGTATATTGACGGAACGGGATATCGTCCACCTGGCTCAGTCACTGAATCAGGATGATGAGATCACTGTCGGGCAGGTGATGCATAGTCCGGTGTTCACCTGTCATGCGGAAATCCCCATGCAGGAAGCAGCACGCATGATGGAAAACAAGCGCATCCGTCGCCTGGTAGTGATCCGGGCCGATGGTAATCTGTGCGGTGTGATTACCCGGCACGACATCGTCAAGGCCCTGCAGGGTCGTTATGTGGAGTATCTGCATGAGACGCTGGTGCGCACCAGCCGGGATCTTCAGAACACTCTGAGTAATCTGCGTGAAGCCCAGCAGAAGGTATTCCTGCTGAATCTGATCGAGCAGATTGACGATGCTATCTATATCATCGAATCTGAATCGGGCCGTATCATCGAGGTCAACGATAAGGCTTGTGAGATGTTGGGCTATAGCCGGGATGAGCTTTGTATCCTTATGGTATGGGAGATATCCGCCGCCATCGGGAATGAGAGCAGCTGGCGGCGTGAACAGGCCAACTTGAAGATACAAGGCAGCTCGACTGAGTCCACCCTGCATCGCAGACAGGATGGTGCGCTTATTCCTGTTGAGGTGAATTCGAAATATCTGCGGCACGAGGAGAATGACTACTCCCTTGCCGTCGCCAGGGATTTAACCCATGTGAAGCGCCAGGAAGAGAGGCTGTTGCTGCTTAGAGAGGCCTTGGAGGCGACCCCCAATGCAATTGCGATTACCGATACTATCGGTTCAATTCAATGGACCAATCCTGCATTCAATCAACTGACAGGCTATGCGCAGGACGAGGTCGACGATCTGTCATTCGACGAGATAATCGACCCCCAGCAGCAGGATATGTCCATACTGAGTGACATTTGGCAGGCGATTGTGTCGAGAAACAGCTGGCGTGGCGAGATCTCCAATATCCACAGGGATGGCCGGCGTTATCAGGCCTCCATCACCATGACGCCTGTGGTGGACGACAGTGACGAGGTTACACACTACATTGCGGTAATAGAGGATATCACTGAGCGGCATAAACAGATAACCCGGCTAAATCTGTATGCCACCCTGTTCGAGAACACCCATGAAGGGGTGATGGTGACGGATGGAAGAGGTATCATCCAGATGGTAAACCAGGCGTTCACCAAACTGACCGGATATTCTGAATTCGAAGCAATCGGTAAGCGGCCCAATATTCTAAAGTCGGGTAAACACGACCCTTTATTCTATGAAGAACTATGGGTCAGTCTCCGGAATAGTGGCCACTGGCAGGGTGAGATCTGGAATCGTCGCAAGAGTGGCGAGATCTATCCGGAATTATTGAGTATCAGCAGTGTCAACGACGATCAGGATGCGTTGAAATACTATGTAGGTGTCTTCTCCGATATCAGTCAATTGAAACAGACAGAGGCCGAACTCGAGTATCTGGCCCATCATGACCCATTGACCCGTCTCGCCAATCGCCGCCTGCTAATGTCCCAATTGGAATATGGCCTGAAAACGGCCCATCGAAAGCAGGATAGGGTGGCGCTGCTGGTCATGGATCTGGACCGCTTCAAGGATATCAACGACAGTTATGGCCATCTGATTGGAGACGAACTGTTGCAGCTCGTTGCCGGTCGTCTCAACCATCGCTTACGTGAAAGCGATCTGGTGACCCGCCTGGGTGGCGACGAGTTTGCTGTGCTGATGCAGGGGCTGGATCATCCTGAGGATGCGGCCTTGCTCGCCAGCGAGATCATTCAGACTCTGAACGAACCCTGCCAACTCAAGGATGGGCTTGAACTCCAGGTCGGTACCAGTATCGGTATCAGTCTCTACCCTGAACACGGCGCCACCGCTGAAACCCTGCTGCAACATGCCGATTCCGCACTCTACCAGGCGAAGAAGGAGGGTCGTGGTCGCTTCTGCTACTTCTCCGAGGAGTTGACCCGGGCCGCTCGGCAACGCATCGAGATCCATAACAATCTCAGACACGCCCTTGCTGAGAATAGACTGAGTGTCTTCTATCAACCCCAGATAGAGTTCGAGAGCGGTACTATCGTGGGTGCTGAGGCGCTATTGCGTTGGCGCGACCCTGAACTGGGTAATATATCCCCGGACCTGTTTATCCCGGTCGCAGAGGAGACCGGCCTGATCAGTCGCATCGGTGATTGGGTGATCCGTGAAGTTTGCATTCAGGGAAAACAATGGATGGAACTAAACCGTCCCCCTCTCTCTCTTGCAGTCAATCTCTCTGTACACCAACTGCGGCAGGGGGATTTCGTGGAAAAGGTGCGGAATATCGTCGATGAAACAGGTTATCCAACGGGACAGCTCTCGTTTGAAGTCACAGAGAGCGCGATTATGGAGCGGGAAACAGAGGCACTGGAGGTGCTGAACCGGCTGCGCGGGATAGGCTTGCATCTCTCCATCGATGACTTCGGCACCGGCTACTCCTCCCTTGCGCATCTGCAACGCATGCCACTTGACGAATTGAAGATCGACAAAACCTTCATCGACGAAATCCCCCACAAACGGGAAGATATGGAGATCACATCCACCATCATCGCGATGGCCAGGAACCTGGGCCTGATCGTACTTGCAGAGGGTGTTGAAACCGACGCGCAGTATCATTTCCTGAAACAACAGGGTTGCGATTTCTTTCAGGGCTATCTCATCAGTCCACCCCTCGACACAGAGGCGTTTACAAGATTCCTGGATCTGGATCCTGAACGTTTGAGTGGCAACGGTTTCCGCCGCTGGCAACCACATGATGCAGAGCCCTCGCAGTCGTAATTCTGGTCACTCTGGTCATCAACTCCGAAATGATTAACCAGATCACGCGGCTGTTTCCTCTTTGGGCAGTACTGTTTTCACTGATGGCTTTTGGCAAGCCAGACCTTTTCATCGATTTGAAACCCGCGATAGTCCCTCTGTTGGGTGTGGTGATGTTCGGCATGGGGATGACCCTGACCTGGCAAAACTTCACTGCTGTATTGAAAAGACCCGCTGCAATAGGTTTGGGCGTATTGTTACAATATCTGGTAATGCCCTTGGCTGCCTGGGTGATAGCCGAATTGCTCGGTCTACCACCCTATCTGATGGCTGGACTGGTTCTGGTGGGGGCATGTCCCGGCGGTACAGCATCCAATGTGGTTTGCTATCTGGCGCGGGGGGATGTTGCCCTATCCATTACCCTGACCACTGCCTCTACCTTGCTGGCAATAGTTGCCACACCTCTACTCACCTGGCTCTACGTGGGACAGAAGGTACCTGTACCTGTAGTGAGTATGCTCTGGTCTATCTTCAAGATTGTGTTGTTGCCGGTTATGTTCGGGGTTGCTGTAAATACCCTGTTCGGTCGGAGACTAGCTGCTGTCAAACATATCTTTCCCCTGGTCTCGGTACTGGCCATCGTGGTGATCATCGCCATTATCGTAGCGCTCAATGAAGGCAACCTAGCTACGCTGGGCATTAGCCTAGCCTTGGCGGTGATGCTGCACAACCTGGTTGGACTCTTGAGTGGCTACTGGCTGCCAAGAATTTTGGGCATGGATGATCGAATCTGCCGAACCCTGGCGATCGAGGTGGGGATGCAGAATTCTGGACTGGGTGTGGCCTTGGCGGTGAAATATTTCTCCGCCGCGGCGGCATTGCCTGGTGCCCTGTTTTCCATCTGGCACAACCTAACCGGCTCGATGTTGGCCGGGTATTGGTCGCGGCGCGATTCTTAGCATAGGCGTAGCTTGTACGCGACTATATCCACCTTGGAATCGAGTCTGCGCAGCATTGCAGACCCTATAGATACTGAGGCAAGGGTGGCGAAGTCGTATACGCCGCGAATTTATAACAAAACGATAACGATTGAAGTGATCGGCTAGTAAACCTACTCACAAGGAAGTAGTGTTTAATCAACCTGGAAAAGAGTCCATGGCACGGATGTGATGTGATTGGAGAATACTAGTGAAATACAAAACGATGGGTTTGTTGGCGCTTGGCCTTATTTGTGTTACATCGAATGTGATGGGAGCAAAAGCCATATTGGCCGGTGGCTGCTTCTGGTGTATGGAGTCCGATTTCGAAAAACTGGACGGTGTCAGTGATGTAATATCCGGGTTTACCGGGGGTACACTGAAAAACCCTACATATAATGGTGATCATACCGGCCACTATGAGGCTGTGGAGATAACCTACGATCCCAATAAGGTCAGTTACAAAAAGCTTCTGGATCACTTTTGGGTGAATATTGATCCCTTTGACGACCGGGGGCAGTTTTGCGATAAAGGCCACAGCTACTTAAGCGCAATCTTTGTGGCAAATAAAACTGAGAGAGCGATCGCAGAGCGTTCGATGAAGCGGGTAGAGAAGCAATTTCCTGACAAGGAGATTGCCACCAGGATTTTACCGACGTCGACCTTCTATCCCATTCAAGGGGCGGAAAGCCATCACCAGGATTTCTACAAAAATTATCCGATACGTTACAAATACTATCGCTGGAATTGTGGTCGAGATCAGCGTTTGAGTGAGATATGGGCTGAGGAGTCAATAAACTGATAGTAAATTACAGCTTGTCTAACAGGGTGTAATTCTCTTTCTTTTGTCGATCTTGGATCTGCATGTAAATCGTATTTCATTCTAAGTAGCTGTTCATAACGGGTATCAGTGTACATGCAAGGTCTTGGTTGGTTTCATATTGATCAATGTTTTGTTGATATTGCTTTTTAAGCGAACCGTAGAGACTCATCTCCTATTTAACAGCTGCCAACTGTAATAATTATCTATTGTTTATTTTTTGTGCCAACTGCACAGTTTTACCGTATGGGAATGGAATTCCCAAATCGATCTGGCTACAATCGCGTTTTATACGACGATTGAATACTGGAGTTTTTAAGACATGGATACGTGTAAAAAAGTTATATCTTCCTCACTCCTGCTGGCGTTCTTGGTTGCTGGGTTCTCAACACCTCTGTTTGCCATAGATTACTCTTTCATAGAGGGGCGATTTCTTCTCGATGCAGAGTTCGATGATGTCAACGATGATGGGGATGGTTTTCGTTTCGCAGGCTCTTTCCAGGTCACCAATGAAATCTACGCCTTTGCCAAATACGATGACGTGGAACTCGATGACAGTAATGTTGATTTTTCCCTGTTGAGACTAGGTGCCGGATATATTCATCCTCTCAATGCCGTCTGGGATGCCAATGTATCCCTGGCCTATGCGGATGCGGAAGCCGATGGGCCGGGTGGTGATACTGATGACAGCGGATATGAGCTGAGTGGGGGTGTTCGTGGAATGGTCAAACCCCAGATTGAGGTGCGCGCCAGTCTGAACCACATTGATATCGAAGACAGCGACACCTATTTCACGCTTGGTGGTGACTACTATTTCTTGCCCAATGTCGCTGCCGGTGTCGAGATCGATATGGGGGGAGACTACGAAACCCTGTCTATAGGGGCAAGGTACTTTTTCTAGTTGAAAAGCGATCCAATTCTTCCAACACACGCCGATGTTGATCGGTGTGTTCGTGGATGGCGGGAAAGCCTGACACCTTCATCCACTGCTGTTACCCTTGGGTGAAATGTTCCCTGGTGTGAGTTACCAGCTTCTCCCAACCGGTTAACCAGGGTGACGAACTCACGATGAGTGTCATCCATCTCATCTATACCCAGCAGGTAGCTTTGTTGAAAAATTATCGATCAGTTGAGCCATCACTCAATTTGTCAATTCTTGGCGTTGATAGTCGATCATTTTGACCACCTTTCGGGCGATGTATTGAGCATACTCATCAACATTTTCGTAATCATGATCGATGGCGAGAGCTGTCAGCTCCTGCATCAGTTCGCGCAGCTTGGCGACTTCACTGAGTTTGCGACCGCAGGTTAAACAGAGCATGCCATTGTCGCGACATGCATTCTTGCCTTGGCAGGGGGTAAATGTAGCCATGGTTGATTAGATATTCCTGGTTGTTCAACATCCAACGTCTTGTATCGAACCGGTTTCTTTGCTCACCAGTTCGGGATTAGTGTTAACAGGCCCTAGTAAGTCATCGATGTCGGCTTCAATGATCTCAATGTTCATTTTTTTGCAAAAACGGCGCTCCTTATCATTTGGTTCAGGGATCAAGGCCCAACCGGCAGGGTTACCTGCGGCATAGATGATATCAGAGAGCACCATGCGTTCGGTATCACGGGTCATTCGCAGGCCCAGGAACAGATAGCGCTTGTCTTTGCGATACTCTTTAAGGAATTTAGGCATCCCGAACCCACCCATCAGTTCAGTGATGTAATCCACATAGTCCGCATCCGAGACGATATAGGTCGCATCGGGGGCCGGGCTTCCCATCGGTTTGAACAGGATCGGCAAGGAGGTATCGACTGCCGATTGATCGATCTCGGATGCAGAGTACTTCTCACCATCATAGTGATGAATCCGAAAACGGTAGTCGGTGCCGCCGATCCTTGCTATACCGCGGATCAGGGTATGTGGCGTAGTGCTGTAGCTCTGTTGCAGCTGGGTGTCCCTATTGATGTCGACGATATAGGCCGGCTTGATCGATTCCAGCCAGGCATGCAAGGGTGATTGGGTCCAGGACTGCTCTGCATAGGTCGTGTCCAGAAAACGATGAACCGCATTTCGCCCGCGCTTCAGTTCCACATCCATGGCTGCTCTGGCGAATTCATACATCAGTCTTGGTGCCATGGGTTTGCCACCATTCATGGCGAGAATCAGACTCTCACTATCAGCCGGGATAGGCTCACCTGTCTCAGAATGAGACGATCCCTTGAGCGCACCTGCACCGAGATAGGGCACTATATCACCCGACGCAACACCCGCTTTGAGTGCCTGAAAATTCATCTCCGACATTGATAGTCTCCAGTTTGATAGATTGATATAGAGATAAAGCAAGACACAGGCCAACCAGTTAAATCGAAGAGAAACAGGTTGTTAATATAACTCTTGTGCTTACCGTCAATCGATTTTGTAGGTTTTCCTACAAGCCGGGAAACAAATCGGCGAGCTTATTGTGTTGTTAATCATCGGCTGATGTTTGTTGTTGTCTGAGTCTGAAGTGAATTGGCATGAATAGTGTATTTAACTATCAACGGGCCAGATTGAGTATCGAACTATACAGGAATCAGATTTTCGGGAAGTTGCAGATGAGTCTATCCATCCGGCACCCTTCCTTAGTGCGGCATTCATGTATGCCGCAGCGTGGTACAATATCCACTTCTTTTATGCGTCGGATGGGGCATCTGAGAATAGGACCAAGGCCGTTGATTACTATTGCGATCAATATCGAAAGATGTTGATGGAGTGTATGCATGACTTCTTTCAGGCTTAACCAGATATTGGATTTACTCCATGAACATTCAGACAGCCATTGAAAATCCTCATCCTGCCGCTGTGTGGGCTCAAACGGCACCCCTCGATCCTCTTCAAATCGATTGTGTCACTGCGGTGATGCTGAAGATCCTGGACAATAAATGCAAAATGCTTCCTGAACAGCAGATGGCATTGATGGCAGTCTATGGGGTGGTAAAAGAGAGGAAAGGCGTGCTATTGGAACCCTCCATTCATCATGAAATCGATGAGGCATTGAAAATAGGAAGCAGTGTCTCCTATGATCGGATACACGAGTTGCGTCTATTGGTGGAGGCAACTATCCCTAAACAGGTGATGAAACACTTCAAGCAATATTTTCGTGATTCACTGTATGGGGTATGAACTGGTAATCTGCTCACAAGGTTGTGACGCCGACACGATAGACACCGCCAATCACTATATATTCATTTTCACCTCTTAGCCTGCCGGGTAAGAGATCCGGTAAGTAGAGTAATTTTACAAGCGGTATTTCCGATTCCAGGATATAGTCTCCGAATTCGTCGGCTCGCTCCCGCTGATTGGTGAATGAGTTGATATTATTCATCAACAGTATGCATTGGTGCTTGTCCAACTGCTCGAGAATCTCGTGCTCCTTGATATGGTTTATCCCTCGATAGAGTGTGAGATGGGTCTGCGACGGATAACACTGTTTTACCTCATATTGACAATAGGTGTAGAGGAGATCGAGTTGGGCCTCCAATCCATTGGTATTATAGAGCCCCTTGGCACGATCACTTAAATAGGCCAGGTAGCGAGCCGAGGAGTAGCCACTCAAGGGGCCGCCATGGTTTCTCGGCAGCAGACCGAATCGGGATTCCACCCAGCTTTTCAATACCGCTGCTTCCTTCCCATCCGGGTCGAACATCCAGCCGCGCAAGATACGCAAATAATCCGCCTTGTCTCTTTTGAGGCGACTCTGTTCAGCATCAAATCCAGCCTCATCCAGGTTATCGAGCAGAAAACCGGATCGCATATAGTCCATGAAGTGGATTGCCCTCTCTTGTCTGCTGGACACCCGCTGCAAACAGGAAAAAAGCTCATCGTGCAGCTCTTGTACGCCATCCAGCATAAGGGGCACTGGGTGTTGCTGAAAAGTGAGGCTGCCGAGGATTACCGCGGGTAGATTGCAGTGATTGATGGATAGGCGCGCATAGGCCGGCAGGGAGGTCGTCTTTGGTAATGATTGTTTGTTTTCATCCATACACTTGCTGGGTGATTGTCGCGAACCCGACCTCGGTTTGTCACTTTGAGCCAAATAATATAATCAATAAAAACAATAGTATACGATGTTTTATCAGATTTGGCACGCCGCTTGCTCAACAACAGTTGTCCACGTGACCTCAAACGACTTTAGTCACTACTGATTCAACAATATGTAAGGAGATCCAACATGGCACTGCGTCAATGTGCAATCTACGGTAAAGGCGGCATCGGCAAGTCTACCACGACCCAGAACCTGGTCGCTGGTCTGGCCGAGCTGGGTAAGAAAGTCATGATCGTCGGTTGTGACCCCAAAGCGGATTCCACCCGTCTGATTCTGCACTCCAAGGCGCAGAATACCATCATGGAGATGGCTGCCGAGGCCGGTACCGTCGAGGACCTGGAGCTGGAGGATGTGCTTAAAACCGGTTATGGCGACATCAAGTGCGTCGAGTCCGGTGGTCCCGAGCCTGGCGTCGGTTGCGCCGGCCGCGGTGTTATCACCGCTATCAACTTCCTGGAAGAGGAAGGCGCCTATGAAGAAGATCTCGACTTCGTCTTCTACGACGTACTCGGTGACGTGGTGTGTGGCGGTTTCGCCATGCCCATCCGTGAGAACAAGGCCCAGGAGATCTACATCGTGGTCTCCGGTGAGATGATGGCCATGTACGCCGCCAACAATATCTCCAAGGGTATCGTGAAGTACGCCAACTCCGGTGGCGTGCGTCTCGCCGGTCTGATCTGTAACTCCCGTAACACTGATCGTGAAGACGAGCTGATCATCGCCCTGGCCGAGAAACTGGGCACCCAGATGATTCACTTCGTACCCCGTGACAACGCCGTGCAACGTGCCGAGATCCGTCGCATGACCGTCATCGAGTACGATCCGGCCCACAAGCAGGCCGATGAGTATCGCACCCTGGCGCAGAAGGTGATCGACAACAAGCTGTTGGTGATTCCAGAGCCCTGCACCATGGATGAGCTGGAGGACCTGTTGATGGAATTCGGCATCATGGAAGAGGAAGACGAGAGCATCGTCGGCCAGACTGCGGCGGCGGAGACTGCATGAGAAGCGGCCAGCGGCCAGCAGCCAGCCAAAAGTGAGCTAGGAGCTTTTCTGGCTGACCGCTGGCAGCTCAAACAACCCCCAACGCCGTTTGTTCGCAGATTAGCGGCTCGGCAGGAGAAAGAATATGTCTGCAATGACACGCGAAGAGACCGAAGCCCTCATCCAGGAGGTGCTTGAAGTCTATCCTGAGAGTGCAAAGAAGGACCGCGCCAAGCATCTCACGGTCAATGACCAGGAGATCGAGCAGTCCAAGAAGTGCATTACCTCCAACCGTAAGTCACTACCGGGTGTAATGACCATCCGTGGTTGTGCCTACGCCGGTTCCAAGGGTGTGGTCTGGGGTCCGATCAAGGACATGATCCACATCTCCCACGGTCCTGTCGGTTGCGGCCAGTACTCCCGTGCCGGTCGTCGTAACTACTATGTGGGCACCACCGGTATCAACACCTTCGGCACCATGAACTTCACCTCCGATTTCCAGGAGAAGGACATTGTCTTCGGTGGCGACAAGAAGCTGTCCAAGATCATGACCGAAATCGAACAGCTGTTTCCACTCAACAAGGGCATCACGGTGCAGTCCGAATGTCCTATCGGGCTTATCGGTGACGACATCGAGGCTGTCTCCAAGCAGACTGCCAAGGAGATCGAGAAACCGGTTGTTCCCGTGCGTTGCGAGGGTTTCCGCGGCGTCTCCCAGTCTCTGGGTCATCACATAGCCAACGACGCCGTGCGCGATTGGGTGCTGCATAACCGGGACAACGACAACAGCTTCGAGAGCACCGACTACGACGTCACCATCATCGGTGACTACAACATTGGTGGTGACGCCTGGTCCTCGCGTACCCTGCTTGAGGAGATGGGTCTGCGGGTCATCGCCCAGTGGTCCGGTGACGGCACCCTGGCTGAGATGGAGAACACCCCCAAGGCGAAGCTGAATCTGCTCCACTGCTACCGTTCCATGAACTACATCTCCCGCCACATGGAAGAGAAGTACGGCATTCCGTGGATGGAGTACAACTTCTTCGGTCCCACCAAGATCGAAGAGTCGCTGCGCAAGATTGCCGCTTTCTTCGACGAGACCATCCAGGCCAATGCCGAGAAGGTGATCGAAAAGTACAAGCTTGAGTATGACGCAGTGATTGCCAAGTATCGTCCGCGTCTGGAAGGCAAGAAGGTGATGCTCTATGTGGGCGGTCTGCGTCCGCGTCACATCATCGGCGCCTATGAGGACCTGGGTATGGAAGTGGTCGGCACCGGTTACGAGTTCGCTCATAACGACGACTACGACCGTACGATCAAGGATATGGGTAACGCCACCCTGATCTACGACGATGTCACCGGCTACGAGTTCGAGGAGTTCGTCAAAAAGATCAAACCCGACCTGATCGGATCCGGCATCAAGGAGAAGTACATCTTTCAGAAGATGGGCATCCCCTTCCGTCAGATGCACTCCTGGGACTATTCCGGTCCTTATCACGGCTACGACGGCTTTGCCATCTTCGCCCGGGATATGGATATGACCCTGAACAATCCCTGCTGGGGAAAGATTCAGGCACCCTGGTTGAAGGGTGAGGAAGAGGCCCAGGCCGCTGCGGCCGGTGCTTAATCAGTGGTTTGTGGTGGGGCAGGGCCCCAACCTACACCCTGAGATTGAGCGGTAGGGTGGGGCCATGCCCCACCGATAACCGCTCAAGTAAGCGCCTTTCGAGTCGGAGTTGCCATGTATCACCAGTGCATGATCAGCAGACCCGCTCATCGAGCCAGTAAGGTTGAACGAATAGGTTGGAGTCAGCATCCGACCCCGATTAAAAAATCTGAGCCGCCTGTCCACAGATTAGTGGCGCGGTAGGAGAAATATCATGAGCCAAGTTGTCGATGACATCAAACCCAGTTACCCGCTGTTTCGTACCGACGAATACATCAAGACGCTGAAAAACAAGCAGGAAGCCTTCGAGGAGAAGCATCCTGAAGACAAGATCCAGCAGACCTTCCAGTGGACCACCACTGAAGAGTATAAAGAGCTGAACTTTAGCCGTGAGGCCCTGACCGTTAACCCGGCCAAGGCGTGCCAGCCACTGGGTGCGGTACTCTGCGCCCTGGGTTTTGAGAAGACCCTGCCATACGTGCATGGTTCACAGGGTTGTGTGGCCTACTTCCGCACCTACTTCAACCGTCACTTCAAAGAGCCGGTGGCCTGTGTCTCCGACTCCATGACCGAAGACGCGGCGGTATTCGGTGGCCAGAAGAACATGTTCGCCGGCCTGGAGAACGCCAAGGCCCTCTACAAGCCTGAGATGATCGCTGTCTCCACCACCTGCATGGCCGAGGTTATCGGTGACGACCTCAACGCATTCATCGGCAATGCCAAGAAGGAAGGTCACATCGAAGAGGATTTCCCCACACCTTTCGCCCACACCCCGAGCTTCGTCGGTAGCCATACGACTGGTTGGGACAACATGTTCGAGGGTATCCAACGCTACTTCACCCTCAACTATATGGAAGACAAAGAGGTGGGCAGCAACGGCAAGATCAACATTGTGCCCGGTTTTGAGACCTATCTCGGTAACTACCGGGTAATGAAGCGGATGATGGAAGAGATGGGCGTCGAGTACAGCCTGTTGTGCGATCCCACCGAGGTGCTGGATACACCGGCGGATGGTTCATACCGGATGTATGACGGCGGTACCTCCATCGACGAGATCAAGGATGCGCCCAACGCCATCGATACCCTCTACCTGCAGCCCTGGCAGTCGGTGAAGAGTCGCAAGTTCACCAAGAACACCTGGAAGCAGCCGGCCAGCGATGTGGCCATCCCGATGGGTCTCGAGGCCACCGACGAGTTCCTGATGAAGGTCTCCGAGCTGACCGGCAAGCCGATCTCCGAGTCCCTGACACGGGAGCGCGGCATCCTGGTCGACATGATGACAGACAGCCACGCCTGGCTGCACGGTAAGAAGTTCGGCCTCTACGGTGACGCCGACTTCGTCATGGGTATGGCCAAGTTCCTGATGGAGCTGGGTGCCGAGCCGACTCAGGTTCTGTGTAACCACGCCAACAAGCGTTGGAGAAAGGCGATGGAGAAGATCCTGGCTGACTCACCTTATGGTCAGAACAGCGAGGTTCACATTGGTAAAGATCTGTGGCACTTCCGTTCACTGATGTTCACCAACAAGCCTGACTTCATGATCGGTAACTCTTACGGCAAGTTCATCCAGCGCGATACCTTGCATAAGGGTAAAGAGCACGAAGTACCGCTGATCCGCATCGGTTTCCCGATCTTCGATCGTCACCACATGCATCGTGACACCACCCTGGGTTACGAAGGTGCCATGTACATGTTGAGGATGTTGGTCAACTCCGTGCTCGAGCGTCTCGACGAAGAGACCCGCGGTATGGGTACCACGGACTTCAACTACGACCTGGTACGTTAATCCTTTCAGGATCAACGAGTTTTGAGTTGTGAGTGTTGAGTTTTGAGTTAAAAGAAGCGGTGGGCTCCGCCCACCGCTAACTCAAAACTAATAACTAAAAACTTAAAACTCCGAACGAAGTGAGGTAACACTGTGCCCAATGTAATGATTCGTGTGAAAGATAATGGCGCACTCTTGTTCTACATAGCGAAAAAGGATCAGGAGGACGAGATTGCGAAAGTGGAAAAAGATAGCGAAACGGAGTGGGGTGGAGAAGTCGAGTTGACCGATGGTTCGAAATATTACATCGATCCTATCAGTCCCCCTCCATCTTTTCCCACGACCCTGCGTTTTAAACGTGCCGAATAGTTGTAACTAGGAGAATTGTCATGGCTCTTCAGATTGTCCGAGATATTTGTACCGCATGCGGTGATTGTGAACCGATTTGTCCGACCCAGTCGATCGTGCCTTTCAAAGGGGTATATAAGATCGAAACTGAGACCTGCACCGAGTGTGAAGACGACCACGACGTGCCTCAATGCCTGGATGTCTGCATGGAAGACGACTGCATCATACCGGTTTAACAAGATGCAACCGCAAATGTTCGCAAATGGACGATGAGCGATAGCTTAGATATTAAACAAATATTTGCGGATTTTTGCGGCGATTAGCGTTCATTTGCGGTTTAAATCCACTGTGCATACCTATACCAGGAGTAAACTATGAGTGCTTCACCCATCACCGATGAGATCGCACTGCGCATCGGTCTGGCAGCCAGGGAGTTACCGGATACCGATGCTGTCCGATTGCTTCGAGTTCTCGCGGATGCCGTTGGTCTTCCACCGACCAGTAAGAAACTCTCCCGGCTCAAGGTCAAGGATCTTATGGCGGCTGCGGATGGTGAATTCGCGGATTGCGATACCACTGTCATCAAATCCGCCTTGGCCTATCTCAAAGGTGAACATGGTGTCTCTAGTGAGCCGCTTCCGCAGATCGAGGATTACCAGGAAGGGGATATGCCCAACAGTATCCGGGTGGCTGTCGCATCCAACAAGGGTGCAATGATGGACGGTCACTTTGGATCCTGTCGACGCTTTCTGATCTATCAGGTCTCTGCGGATAGAAACTGTCTGGTGGATATCAGAGAGATCGATCAAGCCGCTGAAGTCGATGATAAGAATGCATATCGTGCTTCTCTCATCGATGACTGCCAGATTCTGTTCGTCGGATCGATCGGCGGACCTGCCGCCGCCAAGGTGGTCAAAATGGGCGTCCATCCCATCAAGAAACCTCAGGCCGGACCTGCAGAAGAGGAGCTTGCATCACTGCAGCGTGTGATAGGCAAAGACGCCTCACCCTGGTTGGCTAAGGTTATGGGTCAGGAACCGGAAGCGCGGATACGCTTTGAGCAGGAAGTGGATGCATGATTGAACAGGCTCAAATTGATAGGATCGGCGAGTTGCTCTCCCGACGTGCTGTTGAGGAGTCTGCTGTAACTGAATTGCGCCAGCAGTTTCCGGATATCCACTTCACCTATTGTATGGATGATGATGTGATTACCGCCACACCCTTGCATGAAGCGGATGGTTTCAATCTCTATCTCATAGATAGCCGTAATCACTGTCTCTCTTTTACCCAGGATTTAAGCGTGGCGACAGGTATCGTCGTTGCAGAGATAGAAGCAGCGTGACAGTAAAATTGATGGAACAGGATAGCGTCGGTGTTCCCACTGCAGATTGCAAAACATGTCCGCATCGGGAAGACAGGCTGAAGGGGGGACGTTGCAATCCGGGTGATGTCTGTGTGCGGGCAATGAGTGGAAGACAGATCGCCCGTTTCTTCAGCAGGAACCCCGATCTGGCGGAACACTATGCGGGTGATGAGTTTTGGGAACGGCGTGCCATCGCTGCCCGCTATCTCTCGCAACAGCGTCTGTTGCAGATGCTGGATGACCCGGACGAGGTGGTACGGCGGGTACTCGCATACCGCTTGCCCATCGACCAACTTCAGACCCTGGTTCGCGATCCCGACAGGGAGGTGAGAATCACCGTAGCCGACCGGATTCCCGTAGAACAGCTGGAACAGATGGTGGAGGATGAGGATTACATGGTGCGGAAGACCGTTGCCAAGCGGCTTCTTTCCGGCAGGCTGTTTCGCATGATTCTCGATAACGACAGGGAAGTGCGCAAGACGGTTGCCTCACGACTGCCCACCGAGAGTATGGGATTGATGATGCATGACACCGCAGTTGAGGTTCGTCTGGTGGTGGCGGAGCGTATCGATGCGGAGTCTTTACAAGGCATGTTGAATGACAGCGATTGGCGGGTGCGCCTGACTGCCTGTCAACGGGTCTCGATCGACGCCTTGTCGAGCATGCTCGATGATGAGGATGATGATGTGAGAGCGGTTGTCATCTCCCGTTTATCTGCAGCAGCAAAGGACAGGTAGTTGTTCCATGCATCAATTTGCAAAGTACATTCAAATCTTAGGCAAGGGTCGAAAGGGCATGCGCTCGCTGACTCAGGATGAGGCCTATGAAGCGATGCAGATGATCACCTGTTACGATGTGGAACCGGAGCAACTGGGTGCATTTCTGATGCTGATGCGAGTCAAGGAGGAGACCGCGGAGGAAGTGGCCGGTTTTACCCGTGCCTTGAAAGAGAGTCTGCCCACCCACGATAAACAGCTAAGTCCCAGTATAGATTGGGCGGCCTATGCGGGCAAAAAACGCCAACTCCCATGGTTTGTCCTTGCTGCCTTGATACTTGTGCGAAGGGGATATAATGCATCCTTGTCCTTGATTGGCGTCTTTCACCCCAACTATGCATCTATTCATACCCAGGCGGCTGCACAGATCGGCAGCCGCAAGGTCCTGGTATGTAAAGGTGAGGGTGGTGAATTCGAGCGGATACCAGAGCGCCCCGTACAACTCAATGGTAGTGACAATGGAAATGTGTGGGACGAAGAGTGGAAGCCGCTGATGAAGCCTGGCACTACATTGCGGGAACAGCACCTGAATCTTCATCACTATCGGGCAGTATGGGAGGGTGAGGCCGAAGATAGCTATGGGGAGGCAGCGGTGATCGGCACCCTGGCCATGGTCATCAAGGCCTTGGGTGTGGAGGCATCCGAACAATCAGCTCATCGCTTGGCGACCCTGTGGTGGCACGAACGCCAGCAGTGTGACACTTCACGAGAGGCAGTTGTGTCATGATGCCGCTATTGGAAAAACACGAACATATGTCTGATCTTTGTCATCGGGTCAAAGTCATGGACGATTCCTCCAGGCTTGAAGAGGCATTGCAGTCAGCACTTGAGGATGGTGATCTCAAATGGGTCATGACCCGAGGTGGCTGGCATCGATGGGGTGGCGTGGTTGATGGGGAGTATGCCCCGATCGCATCAAACCTGCGACAATGGGCTGAAGATGTATCTGGTGGTGATGTTGATGAACTGATCTATAGCTATCGGGATAGGGGCTATTTCGTCACTCACCTGGCAGGTAAGAGTCACTATTTTACCCTGCCTACCGGTGACCGACCGGAGCAGTTTGTACAGATCGAGGTTGAAGAGCTGCAAGAGGTGATCGCACGCCCACTCATCGACCACGACTGGTTTCCGGAAAGCCTGGAAGAGTTTCTGGATCCCCTCGACTACCCCCAATTGGAACCCGAACCGGTGACACCTCCCTATTACCGATTCCGACGCATGATAGAGATGGACAAGCTGCTGGACGCTCCAGCTGAATGCGATCGCAATCTAAACAACCTGCGTCGTTTTTTCAATGATTGGCAACACAGCAGCGCTGGTGATGCGGATCAATTCTGTCGTCAATGGGTGTTGTTGTTACGGGACTATCAGGACTCCTATGGCGAGTTGCGTATAGATGCCAAACCCATGACAGTGCTTCATGGCAGTCTTCCTGAGTTGCCGGATGGTGAGCATCTGAGTGGTGCTTCGCTGGCCAATGCCATTCATGGCTATGATCGGCTGGTGGGCTACCCTTTTGCCTGGTTCTTTCATATGCTGAGCAGTAAATCTAGCAACTATGCAGTTGCCGAAGCGGTTCTCAGGGATCAGATGGGGGCTTATGATTACCTGCCGGCAAGAGACCTCAAGGTTTTGAGAAGCTGGGAAGAACGTCCTTACAGTGTTTGACGATCTGTGATTAGCGCTGTTTCGGACTGTAGTGGCGATAGAGCCATTGGGTTAACCCATCGAGGCCGGGGAAGAGTACCCGCTCGGTTATGTTGCATTGATCCAGTTTATCCCTGATCTCCCATTTCAGTTCCGCCGGAATGATGATCTTGCGACAGAGTTCCGGATGTCTCTCAATCCAGCTATCGAGACCAAGGGACGCATTCGACATCACAGAAAATAGCGCAAACTGGTTGACGATACGGTCATCCATTGAGGGGGGCTCGAAAAACAGCAGAAAGGGCTCTGCAGACAGCTGGTCGAGCTGTTCCAAGCTAGGTACTGCCTTGGCAAGCAGTTCGGTTGTAAAGGTGTTGGCGCCCTCATTCTCCAGACTTTGTCGCATAGCAGTCGGTAGCAGGGTGTGGCAGCGCTCATAGTTGATGCACCAGATAACGCCGTCACAATCGGACTTTGAGGTATTGGCTGTGGCAAAGTGCATCGCCACTAATGGAGAGTGGGTCCAGTCAAGCAGGCGGGTAGGCAGACCGTGGTGCTGCGCAACCGAAAGCCAATGCCAGAAGGAGTCTCTTTCGACCACATCCCGGTGTGCGTACTTCATGAAGTTTCGCAATAGGTGACGCTCGAGCTGTTGATAGGGCCCGCCAAGTCGAATCAGTGTGGTGTCCAGGGTGTAGTCGGCATCGGAGAGACCACGAAAAGCACCGGGTGAGCGAAATCGTTCCAGCGCCTGATTCCAGGATGCGCTGAATAACAGCTCCTGCAGTTCACCCCAACTTCCGGCTGTTTCGATACGTAACGCAGTCACAATAGTTTACTCCTTAAGTCATCCAGGTATCATCGATGTGTAACATCTATGGGAGACACTCGGGTCTTCAACTTCCGCTGTCATCTTTTATTATCCAACAAACCTGGGGCATAACCCGCAGTGTATCTAGAGAGAGGTACCAAATCGGTATGGATCATGCCCTTGTAGCAATTACCGATTACTGCGAACGGATTGACGATAGCTTCTGGGCCGAGCCCCTCAACGCGGTTACCAACCTGGTCTTTCTCTTCGTCGCAGCGGCACAAATCAGGGCATTGCGGCAGCGTGGTGAACCGGTCAGCCAAACCTGGGATCTATGGCTGCTGACCGGGCTGTTGGGGGCCATCGGCATAGGTAGTTTTTTCTGGCATACCTTTGCCACCGCTTGGGCTGAATTGGCGGATGTCATACCCATTCTTCTCTTTCTCTCTCTCTTTCTCTGTAGTTTTCTACACAGAGTAACCAAGCTTCGGATCTCTTGGGTGCTGTTTTGGTTTTTTCTCTTTCAAGCAGCCAATATCCTTCTGTTGTGGATGTTACCGGGGGATCTGCTCAACGGCTCTATATTCTATCTGCCTGCTTGGAGTGGTCTGTTGTTAATCGCCCTCTATTGCAGATTCACCATGCTTGGTTGTTCCAACCGATTGCTCTACGCGGTGCTGGTATTTACCCTCTCGCTTGCATTTCGCACCTTGGATCAGTCGCTGTGTGCGGTATGGTCCTATGGAACCCATTTTATCTGGCACCTGTTGAATGGCGTTACCCTCTACATAGTGATCGGTGTGTTTATGCCGAAACAGAGAACTGCTCATCAGCTTCATGGCGATACGGGTTGATCAAGTCGATTGGCGATAAGCTGCTGCTGAATCTTATCCATATGGTCAATCGGCAGGGAGAAGTGGCCTTCCTCCTCGGCAAGTTGTAAAGAGCAGTCGGCCAACTCCGCTGCCAGGGTTTGACTATGCAGAATTGGTACAGTCTCATCCGCTGTTCCATGCCAGATCCGTATGGGAATTGTGACCTCCGCCAGATTGAATCCCCAGGGCTGAGTATAGATCTCCATCTCCTGTAGCACCCCCTTGGCGCCTTGGCGTACGGATTCATGAATCGAAGCGGTAATTGCGCTGCGAACCCCGGGCCGCTTGAGAACGGCGGCATCTGGGGCTGGTGCAATACCGAGCATGAGCTGATAGAGCCATAGGGGAGAAAGCTGGACCATCGGTACCACCGCATAATGAAAACTGAGATGAGAGAGCAACGGCGTGTTGCGGATCGATTGAAAGTTTATCTTCGCCGGCCAGCGCATGGCGGCAAGCAGGCCGGGTTGGTCCAGGGGGCCCAGGGGACAGACCAGGGTGACACCGTTCAATCGATCCGCCAAGCGATAAGCGCAAGCGGTGGCGTATGGACCGCCCCCGGAAACCCCGATCAGAAAGAAACGCTCAAATCCGAGGCTATCGGCTAAGGCCTCTACATCGGCTGTCCAGTCGAGTAGTTTGCGTTCGGGTTTGGGATCCGAGAGGCCCAGGCCGTTGCGATCGGGTGCTATCACACGCAGCTTGAATCGACGTGCGGGCATGTCAAAAAGGCGTGCTTCCAAGCGGGTTCCCGGAAAGCCGTGGCAGTAGATGGCCGGCATCCCCTGGGGATCCCCGTATTCGGCATAGGCGAGGCGCCTGCCATCCGGGAGTTTTATAAAGTTGACTTCTCGATTCATCGACTTCCTATTGGCATCAGCTATAGGATCAATTGACCTCGATTCGCCGCTGCTGTTCAACTGCAGGGAATTCAGCTTCAAGGGGGCTTTGTTGTGTAGCTGCGCTGAGGGGATAGAGAGACCCTGCTTGAGCGGCATGAAACCCCTCACCCTCGATGATCAAGCGGTCTGCTTCTGAAGCGTAATGATAGAGGATCATCCGTCGCCACTGCTCCGGGCGGTAGGCCCGACGGATATCGGCAAGACCGGTGTGGGATGGCCCGACTTCCACACTGCAATCGTGAAAGATCACTTCACCCCGGCTGGCATAACGGATCAGCACTTCGGGGATCGGGCGGGTATCGCCAGTGTAGAGGAAATAGCCTTTCAAGGCGAGACCGAAGGCGGTGTCGTGCTCATGGTGACGCACTGGGAAGAGATCGAACAGAAGCTGGTTGAGCCAGAAGCGATCTGAGACAGGGATAAGCTGAAAGGCGTCCCATAAATTGGCTCCGCCCTCGGCCAACAGGTTGGGGTAGTCGGCAATCCGGCTCTGCAGGATGGGCAGCAGTTTCACTGGTACATAGAGTCTTGGTTGCAGGGATCTATGCCCTGTCATCAAGCGGTAAAACCAGCTCTCCAGACCGCCGATATGATCGAAATGGGTGTGGGTGATAAACAGGGCAGGGGGGTCGATCTCCCCGTAATGCTGTCGAAATCGGTTCAGGGTATCGGGACCGCAATCGATCAATAGCAGGGGATTGCCGCACTGTTCCAGTACCGCGGATGAGGAGCCCAGTTCTGTTGCCTGGGCGTTGCCCACACCCAGAAAACGCATCGTGAGTGATGGGGTTGCAGAGGGAAGTTGATCTTGCATATAGGTCATTACAGGAGAGGACTATACGCCGGTTTTTTTACCGTCAGTTTACAATCTAGAGCTTAAATGCTGAAAACCTAATTGATTGATTTATGACGCCCCTTTAGGGCGAGCCGGTATCTTGTAGTGCTCTCGAGGATAGTTTTGCAATCTGCATCTCCTCGTCAGTGGGTACCACCAGGAGAGATATTTTCGAACTCTCCATGCTGATTCTTCGGGGAGTGAGAGAATCGCTAGCATTGAGAGCGGGATCGAGATCAATTCCAAAATAGTCCAGTGAATTGCAGATTGCATCTCGTATGATTTTGTCGTTTTCACCTATGCCGCCACTGAAAACAATGGCATCTGCACCGTTTAATACAGCGAGATAACTGCCTACATATTTTTTAATTCTATTGACAAACATCTCCACCGCCAGCTTGGCGTTGTTATCACCGGCCTCTGACAAGCGATGAATAAGTCGCATGTCATTCTCACCGCATATGCCTTTCAGACCGGATTCAGTGTTCATCAGGTTTTCAGCGGCGGCAAGGGACATCCCGGTTTCATACATCAGAGTAAGCGGGATTGTAGGGTCGAGGTCTCCGCATCTGGTTCCCATTATCAATCCTTCGAGCGGTGTCATGCCCATGCTTGTATCCACACACTGGCCATTTCTTATTGCGGAAATACTGCAACCATTTCCAAGATGGAGGGTGATGAACCTACTGTCGTTTATAGACTTGCCGGTGAGTTCTGCTGCCTGAGCCGTCATGTATTGATGAGAAATGCCATGAAAACCGTAACGTCTAATACCAAGATCCCTATAGATCCATTCAGGAATGGCGTACCGATAGGCAACTGCCGGTAGGCTTCGATAAAATGCGGTATCGAATACTGCAATATGTGTGGCGTTTGGAAAAATAGTTCTAGCTATTTTAATCCCAGTCAAGTTTTGAGGATTGTGCAATGGCGCAAGCCGATTAAGTGCTCTTAATTCATTCAGTATGTCATCGCTGACGACAACGGGATTACTAAAGCTTTCGCCACCGTGCACAATGCGATGGCATATACAGAACTGATCTTTCAGATCGTCAAGAATACCTGCTTCTTGTAGATAGTTCAGTGACCAGTTAAGGCCGTCTTGATGATTGTCGAAGAGGTGGGTTTCCTTCGTTAATCCATCTGGCCAGTTGAAGATTTGCCTGCACTCTGATGAACCGATTCCTTCAATCAGCCCGGTCGCAATCGATATTTCATCAGCTATGTCGACGAGGCGGAGTTTGATCGAAGAGCTGCCGCAATTAACAGTCAAGGCATATTGTATATTAGTCAAGGTGGTTCATTGCTCACAAGGAATGGCTGCAGGATATTATATCAGTCCATTGTGGCATCGACAGTCACAGGTTTCACTTTCCAGATGTTGTCGCAATAATCCCTAATCGACCTGTCGGACGAGAACTTGGCCATACGGGAAACGTTGAGGATGGACATGCGCTGCCAGTAGGGTGAGTCAGAGTAAGCTTTAGAGACGTCGCTTTGGCAGTTTATGTAAGTCTGATAATCGGCTAAAACAAGAAATGGATCATGATTGATCAAATTGTCAGTCAACGGTTTGAATAGTTCGGTATCCCCATGCGAGAAGACGCCGGAGTTGATAAGCGAAATCGCATCGCGAAGCTGTAGATTGTTATGGTAGATCTCCCAGGGGCGATAACCATTGTTCAGTGTTTCCGCAACCTCTTGTTCCTTTAGTCCAAACAAAAAGAAATTTTCATGACCGACCTCATCTCGTATCTCAACATTGGCTCCATCCAAGGTGCCGATTGTCAGAGCGCCATTCATTGAAAACTTCATGTTGCCAGTGCCGGATGCCTCTTTTCCTGCAGTCGATATTTGTTCGGAAAGATCGGCAGCTGGGTAGATAGGTTCAGCATTTTTCACATTAAGGTCAGGATAAAACACAACGCGCAAGTGTTGGTTTACCTGCGGATCCCGATTGATCACTTCGCCGACAGAATTGATTAACTTAATAATCAGCTTGGCCATGTAGTAACCTGGGGCAGCTTTCCCGCCAAAGATAAATGTTCGGGGTTGGATGTCTAGATTCGAATTCTGCTTGAGATGATTGTACAGGGTAAGGATATGCAGTACGTTTAAATGCTGTCGCTTATATTCATGTATTCGCTTTACCTGCACATCAAAAAGCGATTCCGGATTAACGACTATGTTAGTTCTTTGGAGAATACGATGAGCCAGCCTCTCTTTTGCCTGGC
>NATW01000154.1 GCA_003094555.1 gamma proteobacterium symbiont of Ctena orbiculata | reverse complement strand
GTTCAAAACGAGGAGTTCGGGGAGAAGATGATCCGCGGAGCGATCTATGTGCGCCAAGATTCCGGAATCAAGGAACTCGAACAATTACGTGGTAAAGAGATACTTTTTGGCGGTGGGCCCAGGGCAATGATGAGTTATATCGTGCCTACTTATCTCCTTCGACAAGCCGGCTTGGAGGAAGGTGATTACCAGGAGACATATGCCATCAATCCACCCAAGGCAGTGATATCCACCTTTCTCAAACATGCAGATGCAGGTGGTGCCGGTGAGGTGGTACGACGGCTACCCATGGTTAGAAAAAAAATCGATGTGAACGATCTGGCCGTAATAGCTATCAGCGATCCACTCCCGCATCTCCCCTGGGCCGTAAAGGAGGAGATGGATGATGACTTGAAAACACGCATAAAAAATATACTACTGGGCCTGAAAGCATCTCCGCGGGGAAAGGAAATCCTGCGCCAGGCGCGGCTAAGTGCCTTCAATCCTGTAAATGACGAGGATTACGATGCTCACCGCACCATCATCAATACCATATATCCCCGTTGATCAAAAAAGCGACCGGTTGATAGCTTATTCTTTTCGCTTTGAAAGCTCTGGTACCTCACGCATTTTGTCGAATAGATGATAAAGGCTCAACAACGGGTGGCGAAATACCATTCTTGGGCCTGCATAGCGCATTACATCCTGCACTCTTACACGCATGTCTTTGGAATAGCAGTGTACGGTGCAGTGGTTACACGCTGGCTTTTTCTCCTGAAAGGGACAGCTATCCAGGCGTCTTCGGGCATAATCCAAAAGTTTATCGCAATCTTCACACAGGATGCCGTCGGTATGATGATGGTCTCTGCAAAATATTCTCATCATCGCTGATACAGTCAGCTTTTCCCGCTCGATTCTGTGTTTGACCTGATCTTTATCTGTCATCGAATCTACTTGGATCTTGTAAAAGAATATCAATAAAGACCCTGCCAATTTCCGGGTCTCGCCAGCCATTTTCTATCTCAAGCTTGAGCACCTCGAGAATCTCGTCGACAGGTTGCGCCTTGCTGTAAACACGATCATGTCTCAAGGCGTCATAAATATCCGCATACTGGAATACCCTGGCAACCAATGGAATCCCTTCTCCCGACAGTCCGTCAGGATATCCACTACCGTCCCAACGTTCGTGATGGTGACGTATTATCGGCACCGCGTCACGCACGCTGTTCAACTGCAGACAAAGATCCGCCCCGATTGCAGCATGTCTTTGCATCACCTGCCATTCGTCACTGGTCAGTTCACCGGGTTTTAATAATACGCTATCTGGTACCCCTATCTTGCCTATATCGTGCAGAATGGCCCCCTTGCGCAGCGCTTCCTGATCACTGGCAGGGAGATTCAATGTCTCTCCAAGTATACGGCAGGTATTCACCAGGCGATTGCAATGCTCGCCCGTAGTAGGGTCACGTGCCTCAACCATCTTGGCCAGGGTAAAGAGTACAGAGGCCGCATCGTCCAGCTGATCCATTAGATGCTTCATCTCAATGGCGGCTCGAGCACGTGATTTGAGCTCAAGCGGGTCATAGGGCTTTTTGATGAAATCATTGGCGCCTATGGAGAGACTATGATGCAGGCTCTGCGATGAACCTGAGCCGGTTACCATTATTACCGGTAGCAGATGGTTGTTGAGCTCCTGACGGATCCGATAGCATACTTCGTCTCCATCGATGTCCGGCAACCTTTTGTTCAACAAAACCAGGTCGAAGTTTCCATTTTTGACCAAACCCAGCGCTTTTAAACCCGAGTCAGCGGTGGTTACCTGGGATGGCAGCGTCTGCAGTATATCGACCTGCAGCGACAGGTGCGGCCCGTCATCCTCGACAATAAGGACACGATAAGGCCTATCTGACCTGCCAGTTGAGGAGAAGCCGGAACGGTCCATTCAGGATGAGGATCAGGCGTCCGGGTTGACCAGCCCCATTGCTTGCTTGAGCTGAACATTGGAAAGAGGCTTGGACAAACAGACCTCGGCACCAAGATCCATAATCTGTTTTTGTTGTTGTTTTGAACAATTTCGACACATAGCAATCACTCTAATAAACCTCGTTTGATGGTCATGCTTTATGAAGCTGCATACGTGAGAACTATCGATACCAGGTAGTTTAAGATCCAACAGCACAACATCAGGTTTAAATTGTGTCACCAGACACCCTGCCATGAAGCAGTCGTGTGCAAGCGCAACTTCAGATATTCCTTGTGCATCATTCAGTGACTTCTGCATGGCCTCGCCATGTTCGACGTCACTATCAATGATCAACAATCTTACAGACATGAACAGGGATGGCTCTAGATCGACACCTTTCATACGAGCCAGTCTGAACACTTCGCTGACTGGATAGCGCCGATGCCCCCCCCTGGTGGTCTCGGCCCGAATGGTGCCCTTGTTTGTCCACCCCCGCAATGATGCCGGTGTGACCTTAAAAATCTCCGCTGTTTCACCCGGAGATAGATAGTGTCTCTTCCAGGGTTTACGATACATCTTATTAAATCCAATTGCTATCGAATTTAATAATATACGATAAATTCGAAAGTACTCCCTTGTTCCTCCATTACACTGATCCGAGTCACTAAATGCGTAAAAAAGCACTCTCTTATATCAAGTAATAGACAGTTCCCAAATTCCCGTACGGGTCCGGTTCACCCTAGGTTTTTGATGGGTAAATTTTGATCGCTATCGGTATCACTTTTCGTTATTTTGTCTAGGTTGAGGATTACCCTTGGTTTCATCATTTCCTCCATGACATAGGTCAATCCAATCTTGATTGAGGGTCTAAACTTAACCAGTAATAGCACCGACTCCACCAGAGATCCTGCAAATTCCAATATCAATAGCTACCATGAAGATTGGATAAATGATGTTTCGCAAGCAGTCAGTTTCAACTCCATAACGACACGATGATTTCGTTCTCCACATGAATAAAAATCCCACGCAGCACGTACTCACTATTGTATTTATCTATGCTGTACTCTCTGCGATCTGGATCCTCTCCTCTGACTGGCTGATCGAAGTAGTAGCCAGTTCGCCGAGGCAACTGGCCCTCGCTAATACCCTCAAAAGCTGGTTGTTCTTACTCATGAGTTCCCTGTTACTGTATTGGTTGATACAGCGCCTACAAGTAATCAAAGAGGCGCCACAGGAGAGTTTGCTGCATGGTATAGGTCCTATCTGGCTACCGGCATTGTTAATAGCACTCTTTGTAATACCCCTGACAATCACCCTTATTTATTCGACTATCCAAGAAAAAAAGATATCTGAAATTAGTCATCTACAGGCTATTTCTGATCTAAAATCTGAATATGTGGACAATTGGCTTGAAGAGCGTCACCAGGATTTACGCTTCATTCAATTCAACTCTGCCATACCCACAGCCTTTCAAAACTGGCGCCAGAATAGTGATCAAAATGCCTTTCATCTGCTTAGTGAACAGTTGCAAGAGATAGCACATGTCGGCGAGTTCGAGGGTGTCACACTCTTGGATCGAAGCGGTATCAGTCTGTGGAAGAGCGCAAATCACCACGCCCAGATAGATGCTGCGACCATTGAAGCGGTTTTACGCCTGGCAGATTCGGGTGAGGTGGAACATTTTGGGCCCTACAGGAATAGTCAGGGAGAGACGCACCTAGACTTCATCGTACCATTTAGGAATGACAAACAGGCGCTAGAATTTGTCCTATTCCTGCATATGGACCCCACCGATCAAATTCTCTCCATCAGCGAATGGCCTGTGCCAAGCAAGAGCGGCGAGGTGGTTCTGTTTCGCCGGGACGGATCAGAAATACAATTTCTCAACAATCTGAAACATGCGCCCAACTCAGCCATGCAACTTCGCTGGCCACTCGATGATGAGACACTGCTGGCGGCACAGTTGGCCCGGGGAGATTGGGCTATGGCCCATGCTGTCGAAGGCAAGGACTACCGTAACGAATCTGTGTTCGGTGTTGGGCGTCGCATACCCGGTACAGATTGGTTCCTGTTGGCGAAGAAGGACTGGTCTGAAATCTATGATGAGGCCATACAGGATAGCGTATGGATGGGATTTAGCGGATTATTTGCACTGTTAATGGGGATCATTGGGCTCTACCTGCTGCGTCAGCGTCAGCAATTAGCAGTCGCCAGCGCCACCCACCTGGCCCAAGCCGAACGGATCCAGGCATTGAATCTACTTTCCGTCATTGCAGACTCATCTACCGATGCCATTTACGCCAAGGACCTGCAAGGACGCTATCTGTTATTTAACAGGCAGGCTGAGATTTTCACTGGCAAGTCTAAAGATGAGGCGTTGAAGCAGGATGACAGATTTCTGTTTCCACCACATCAGGCAGAGATAGTCATGAATAACGACCGCATGCTCATACATCAAAACAGGGTCATCACCTTGCATGAGGAGGTGGATACTCAGCTTGGACCCGTTACCTTTCTTGCCACAAAGGGGCCACTGAAAGATGAGAGTGGAGAGGTAATAGGAACCTTTGGTGTGTCCCGTGATATCACAGAAATGCATATGCTGGAGCAGGAACTACGGGAGAAGGAGTCGCGTCTTCGCACCCTGTTTCAGACCCTACCCGATCTGATCTGGCTGAAGGATCCTGACGGTGTTTATCTCGCTTGCAATCAAACCTTTGAGCGATTTTTCGACGCCAAAGAGAGCGACATCCTGGGCAAGACAGACTACGATTTCATACCTGAAGAACAGGCAGAGTTCTTCCGCGCCAACGACCAGGCCGCCATCGATGCAGGTGAGTCGGTATCCAACAAAGAGTGGATCACTTTCGCCAGTGATGGCCATCACGCCCTGTTACTGACCACTAAATGCCCCATCATCGACGAATCCGGCGAGTTATTCGGCGTTCTCGGTATTGGTCGGGACATCACATCCCTTCATCAGACCGAGGAGGCCTTGCGTGAGAGCCTGGAGCATTTCCGCCTGTTCTATGAAAACGCACCCGTGGCCTACGAGTCGCTGGATCAAAATGGCAATATCCTCGATGTCAATCCCTCATGGTTGGAGTTATTGGGCTTTGATGCTGGTGACCGCGAGCAAGTCATCGGCAGGTCCATTTCCGACTTCATCATAGTCGAGCAACACCCACTACTAGAAAAGCGCTTCACGGAATTTCTATCAACTGGCAAGGTCTTGGGTAAGGAATATGATCTGCGACGCCGTGACGGCAAGATCATCACCGTTTCTGTGGATGGTCGCACTGGACACGATTCAACAGGTGAATTTAATCAGACCCATTGTGTACTGCACGACATCACCGAAAGGAAACAGCATGAAAGGTATATGGAGATCCAGGCCCGTCGTGCCTCTATTCTCCTGAAGTTGCCTCAGATAGCCGAGGACCTCGATGAGATATCATTCATGCAGCACGCCCTCACCTTGGCTCAACGATTGATAGACAGCCCTATCGCCTTCATCTATTTCGTTGAACAACAGCAGGAGACCATTAAACTCGCCGCCTGGTCGAAACTGATTCAACAGGCTGAATGTCAATCCGCACATGGTAAGTCTTATCCCATCATGGATACAGGCAGCTGGGCCGATGCATATCGTCTAGGCAAACCAGTTGTATTTAACGATTATCAGGAAGTGACCGATAAGCAAAATCTGCCCGATTGCCAACTCCCTGTGTCCCGTATCGTAAGCCTGCCGGTGATTGAAAAGGATCTTGTGGTCATGCTTATGGTTTTCGGCAACAAAAAGCATGATTACACAGACCTCGATATGGAAACGACACAACTGATCGCGAATGAGATCTGGCATATCATACAACGACGCCGTGGCGTGAATGCCCTGACCGCAAGCGAATCCCGTTACCGAGAGCTGGTGGATAACATGAGTGACGGGGTGGCGGTCTACGAAGCCGTGGATGAGGGTGCGGATTTCATCTTTCGAGAGTACAACAAATCCGGTGAACGCATCGGCAAAAACAAACGGGCGGATACCATCGGTCGTCGCGTAACTGAGGTATTCCCAGGAATCGAGTCACTAGGCCTACTGCAGATTTTCAAGCGCGTCTGGCAGAGTGGTGAAGCGGAATCTTTCCCAATTGAGCAATATCAGGATAATCGCCTGCAAATCTGGGTGGAGAACTATGTCTATCGACTGCCTGGTGGTGAAATCGTCGCAATCTTCAACGATATTACCGACCAGAAGTTAGCTGAAGATGCCTTGAAAAAGAGCGAGGAGCGTTACCGCGGTGTAGTAGAGGATACCCCGGTTCTGATCTGCAGTTTTCTGCCGCATGGTGAAATCACCTTCGTCAACAAGGCCTATTGTGACTATTTTCAGAAAAGTTTTGAAGCGCTGCTAGGTAGTAACTTTCTGGACCTGATCCCGAACCTGGATAGAGTAACGGTGAAGGGCCTTATCGAAGCCCTGACACCCGATTCACCCACCCAGTCACATGAACACCAAGTCATCTCGAAATCCGGGAAAACACGTTGGCTGCGTTGGATGAACCGGGCCCTGTTCACGCCTCAGGGTCAGATCATATCCTATCAATCCATTGGCCAGGATATCACCGAGCGTAAACTCGCCGAAATCAAGGTCAGCCGACTTAACAACGAACTGGAAATACGCGTCAATGAGCGTACTGAGGAGTTGGAATCGGCCAATAAGGAGCTGGAGTCGTTCGTCTACTCCGTCTCTCATGACCTGCGGGCACCGCTCAGGGCGGTGACCGGATTTGCCCATATCCTTGTCAATCGCCATCTCGACGGCCTGAATGAAGAGGGTCAACACTACCTGAAGAATGTCCTCGAGGCAGGCAACCACATGGGTATACTCATCGATGACCTGTTGCAATACTCCCGTACCGGGCGCGGAACCCTGCAGATGAGACCCATTGAGCTGGCACCGATCATTGAGGGATTGGAGGTCACCTTTGCCGAACTCATGGAAAACAGCAACGCCCGACTGATCATTGAAAAGCCACTCGCGACACCCCTGGGTGATGCCACCTTGATTGGTCAACAGTTCAGCAATCTGATTGAAAATGCCCTGACCTACTGTCACCCCGACACTGCACCAGTAATACGCATCACTTCGAAACGTCAGGGTAACCAGGTATTAATCAGGGTTATCGATAATGGCATCGGTATTGCGCCAGAATACCATCAGAAGATCTTCAAGGTATTTCAACGTCTGCATGGTCAAGATGATTATCCGGGCACCGGAGTCGGCCTGGCAATCGTGGCCAAGGCTGCCCGCATGATGGAGGGTGAAGTGAAGGTGGAGTCAAGTCTCGGCAAGGGCAGTCAGTTCACGCTTGTTCTGCCTGCAGCGGAGATTCATTAAGGTGTATTGTAATTATCTCAAAGCCTTCAATTGACATACTAGCTAAAAATGACACATCCTAGATCTAACCACCAGAGCAACAATAAAGGCCAAGGATTATGAGTAATTCCGCCATAATTATGCTGGTTGAAGACAATCGTATGGACATTGAACTAACCCTCGATGCATTCAAGGAAGCAAGGCTTTCCAATCGCATCGAGGTTGCCAATAGTGGTAGTCGAGCACTGGATTACCTGCTCGGTAATGGTGAATTTGCAGACCGAATTGAGCATCCGCTTCCCGATCTGATACTACTGGACCTGAAAATGCCGGGTATCGATGGCTTCGAGGTATTGAAACGCATCAAAGAAACACCAAAGATCAAGCGCATACCGGTGGTTGTTCTCACCTCTTCAAAGGAACAGGGCGACCGGGCTCTCTCCTATGACATTGGCGCCAACTCCTACCTGGTCAAACCTGTCGCTTTTTCGGGTTTCATCGATGTGGTCCGCCAGATCGAAGACTATTGGCTGACACTCAATGTTGGGGCGCCAATGTCAGAAAGTCATTCCAGCTGAACCTGATATGGCGTTACAGGTATTAATAGTCGAGGACCTGCCCTACGATGCCGAGTTGATGGCGCTTAGGCTCAGGGATGATGGCATTGACCTGGATTACACCCGGGTACAAGGGGAAGTCGCCTTTCTTGAAGCCTTAACAAATCATCCTGATCTGATTCTGTGTGATTGGCACCTCCCCCAATTCAGTGGTCAACGGGCCCTCTCTCTACTCCGACAACAGAATCTCGATATCCCTTTCATCATCGTCTCCGGCGGTATTGGTGAAGAGGCTGCCATCGATGCCCTGCGACAGGGTGCCAACGACTATGTCTTAAAAGACCGGCCCGCCAGGCTGGGTGAAGCAGTGAAACGTGCTCTGATCGATCAAAAACTGAGAGATGCGCACCGAATTGCCGAGGAGAAGCTACGCCTTGCAGATCGGGCCTTCCAAAATACTGCGGAAGGCATCACGGTGACCGACGTTGATGGAAATATAGTCTCGACCAATCCTGCCTTTGAAGCCATCACCGGCTATTCCAATGAGGAGGTAATGGGCCAGAATCCTCGAATCCTGAAATCGGGTCATCACAAAGACTCATTTTATAGAGATATGTGGAACACATTGTTAAAGACCGGGCATTGGCGAGGAGAGATCTGGAACCGGCGTAAAAACGGCGATGTCTTTCCGGAATGGCTCACCATCAGTACGGTCAAGGACAGCGATGGCGATATCACCCATTTCGTAGGTGTCTTCACCGATATTTCCCAGATCAAGGAGGCACAGGATCAAATCAACTTTCTTGCCCATCACGATGCCTTGACCCAACTGCCCAATCGCGCCCTGTTCCGGGAACGATTCCAACATGCACTGATGCATGCCCGGCGCGAGCACAACTCCATTGCATTACTGTTTCTCGATCTGGATCGTTTCAAGACCGTCAATGACACCCTTGGTCATCCGGTGGGTGATGAAGTGCTTCTTGAAGTCAGTCGCCGCATGAATCGAATCATCCGAGCCAGCGACACCCTGGCGCGACTGGGTGGGGATGAGTTCGTACTGCTTCTGGAAGAACAGACCGATGCTCAACATGCTGTGGTGGTAGCGCGTAAATTAATTGACCTGCTTTCCAAACCAATGATCATCAGCGGGCATGAACTGGTGGTGACGGCGAGTGTTGGCATCACCCTCTATCCCGATGACGGTGAGGATCCGGATATGCTCATCCGGCATGCCGATCGGGCCATGTACGAAGCCAAACAACAAGGCCGCAATACCTACCGCTTCTTTACCCAGGCCTTGAGCGAGGGCGCTTTGGAGCGGCTGGTGATGGAGAATGACCTGCGTCGAGCGATAAGCCGTAACCAACTGATGCTGCACTATCAACCTATAGTGAATCTGCAAACACGGCAGTTACATGGGATTGAGGCACTGGTTCGATGGCAGCACCCAGAACAGGGCCTGATAGCCCCGGGTCTCTTTATCGAGCTTGCCGAAGAGATCGGTATCATCGATGAGATCGGTCAATGGGTCCTGCGCTCAGCCTGCAATCAGCTCGCCAGTTGGGACCGGGATAATTTCAAGGTGCCTCGCATATCGGTCAACCTGTCGGTACAGCAGATTGATCGGGAAGGCCTGGTCGACTTGGTATCAGAGGAGCTTAAGAATAGCGGCCTATCCCCGGAACGGCTGGAACTGGAGGTGACCGAGTCGATGTTGATGCGCAATCCTGATTTGAGCCGTGCCGTACTCAGTGAACTCAGGACCATTGGTGTAAAGTTTGCCATCGATGATTTCGGTACCGGCTACTCAAGCCTGGCCTATCTCAAACTACTCCCCTTGGACCGCCTCAAGATAGACCAATCCTTTGTTCAGGATATCGGTCAGGATGCCAATGACGAGGCTATCGTCCGGGCCATCATCGCGATGTCGAAAAGCCTTGGCCTGGAAGCAGTTGCCGAAGGTGTGGAGAAATCCAGCCAGGCAGATTTTCTGCTCAATTCTGGCTGCGACCTTTCACAGGGCTATCTCTACAGCCGCCCACTACCTGCGGAAGAGATCCTTAATAACTGGGCTCAAACTGAAAACGCTCAGTCCATCTAGAGCACTTTCTTGATCAATCAATCCAATATGAATATCACCCGAGGGGCTCATAGTCGAATCAGGCATGGGCATAAAAAAAGCACTCAGGGCAAACCATAAGTGCTTGTTTTCATTGGTAGGCGCGATTGGAGTCGAACCAACGACCTCTACCATGTCAAGGTAGCGCTCTAACCAACTGAGCTACGCGCCTTTAAGACGGCGCATCATACAGGCTGCTCCGTATCCTTTGCAACCCCGATCATGGCCTGCAAGACTCGGGGTAGTTAAGCATTGCGCAGGGTTCCAGACACAGGGAAATCGAGATCGGTTCAACGTGATCCGCTAAGCGGCATAAAGGAGACGGGTAAGAGTCTGGTTTTTATGATCGCCCCGGAAGGGTCTTTCTTCACCAGGATCAGATCCTGACTGTAACTCCGTTCCCCAACCGGTAGCACCATGCGCCCTCCGGGTGCGAGCTGTTCGACCAGCGGGTGCGGTATCTGCTCCACGGCTGCAGTCACAATTATGGCATCGAAGGGTGCCATATCGGACCAACCGTAGTAACCATCGCCCACCTGGAAAGATATATTGTTATAGCCCGCTTTTTCCAGGCGACGGCGGGATTTTTTAGCCAATTCCGGAATGATCTCGATGCTATAGAGATGATCGACCAGTTCAGCCAATACAGCGGTCTGGTAGCCCGACCCTGTACCCACCTCGAGTATATTGTCACCACGTTTAGGGGCCATGAGATCGGTCATCAAGGCAACGATGAATGGCTGTGAGATGGTCTGGCCCTTGCCGATAGGCAGTGGACTGTTATCGAAGGCATGGGGCCGAAGGGATTTGCTGACGAAGCGCTGCCTGGGCACTCGTCCCATGGCTGCCAGAACATGATCATTGAGGTGGTCCAGACCCGACATGCGACAGGCATAGTTTGCCTCCGCCTGGATATCACTGAGCATACCTTGTACATCGCCCATAATCGCTACTACCTGACGCAGTCTCTATGTCTGTTTAAGCCACTAACAGAATATTTGATTAGAATGAATTTAATTCTAGAAGAAAGTTGAGAGAAATAAAGTATTTAATTTAAATACTTTATATTTCCCTTGTAAATATTGGTGAATCTTGCCTGTGGCTGCGCATCGCTCCCCGGCGAGCAGCTACACCACCAGCCCCCTATCCTGCAGATGTTTGATCTGGTCACGAATCTTGGCTGCCTCCTCAAATTCAAGATCCTGGGCATGGCGATACATCTGCTGCTCCAATTGCTGGATGCGCTTCGCCATCTGGGTTGGCGACAGGCCGGCATACTCCAGCTCCTCCTCCGCCACCCTGGCATAACGCTTGGCACTCACCTGTCCTCCCGGATAGGCGGATTCCATAACGTCCGATATCGATTTCAGGATCGTCTGCGGTGTAATGCCATGGGCCTGGTTGTACTCTATCTGCTTTGCCCGGCGTCGATTGGTCTCATCGATCGCCCGTTCCATTGACCCGGTAACATGATCCGCATACAGGATTGCCATACCATTGGCATTCCGCGCGGCACGACCGATGGTTTGAATCAGGGATCCCTCCGAGCGCAGGAATCCCTCTTTGTCCGCGTCCAGGATGGCCACCAGGGAGACCTCCGGCATATCCAGTCCTTCACGCAACAGATTGATGCCCACCAGGACATCGAACTCTCCCAGGCGCAGGTCACGAATGATCTCTACCCGCTCCACCGTGTCGATATCGGAGTGGAGATAGCGCACCCGTACATCGTGATCACCGAGATAGTCGGTGAGATCCTCCGCCATGCGTTTGGTCAGGGTGGTCACCAAGACCCGCTCATTTTTTGCCACCCGCAGACGTATCTCGGATAGCAGATCGTCGACCTGGGTGCTCGCCGGCCTGACATCGAGCTGGGGATCGACCAGCCCGGTGGGACGCACCACCTGCTCGACAATGGCCCCCGAGTGATCGATCTCATAGTCCCGGGGTGTCGCACTGACATAGATGGTCTGGGGTGAGCGATACTCGAACTCCTCGAAGCGCAGTGGCCTGTTGTCGAGGGCGGAAGGAAGCCGAAAGCCATACTCCACCAGTGTCTCCTTGCGCGATCTGTCACCCCGGTACATACCGCCGAGCTGCGGTATGGTGACATGACTCTCATCCACCACCAGCAAGGCCTCATCCGGCAGGTAGTCGAACAGGGTCGGGGGTGGCTCGCCGGCTGCCCTGCCCGAGAGGTAGCGTGAATAGTTCTCGATGCCGGAACAGTAACCCAGCTCGGTGATCATCTCGATGTCGAAGCGGGTGCGCTGATCGAGGCGTTGCGCCTCCACCAGTTTGTTGGCCGAATCCAACTGCCTGAGTCGCACCTGCAGCTCCAGTTTGATCTCATCGACCGCCCGCATCAGCGTCTCCCTCGGTGTCACATAGTGACTCTTGGGGTAGACCGAGTAGCGTGGCACCTTGCGTTTGATCTCGCCGGTGAGCGGATCGAACACGGAGAGATTCTCGATCTCGTCATCGAACAGCTCCACCCGCAGCGCTTCGGCATCGGATTCCGCAGGGTAGATGTCGATCACCTCACCGCGTACACGAAACGTGGCCCGATGCAGCTCCACATCGTTGCGCTTGTACTGCAGCTCCGCCAGGCGGCGAAGGATCGCCCGCTGATCGATGATCTCGCCACGACTGAGGTGTAACATCATCCCCAGATAGGCGCGTGGATCTCCCAGACCATAGATAGAGGAGACCGTGGCCACGATGATCGTATCCGATCGTTCCAGCAGGGCCTTGGTTGCAGAGAGCCGCATCTGCTCGATATGGTCATTGATGGAGGCATCCTTCTCAATGAAGGTATCGGAAGCCGGGACATAGGCCTCAGGTTGATAGTAGTCGTAGTAGGAGACAAAATACTCCACTGAATTGTCGGGAAAGAACTCCTTGAACTCCCCGTACAACTGGGCGGCCAGGGTCTTGTTGGGTGCCAATATGAGGGTTGGACGCTGTAATTTCTGTATGACATTGGCGATGGTAAAGGTCTTGCCGGAACCGGTGACCCCCAGCAGGGTCATGCCCGCTTCACCGTCTCTCAGACCCTCATCCAGACGCCTGATGGCCTCCGGTTGGTCCCCTGCCGGGGAAAAATTTGCAGTTATTTTGAACGCTTTGCTCATTAGGGGATTCTTCATCGTGCCTGAATTGGCTATTATGACATCCCGACAACGCCATCACCGAATGGCTTTTTAACCAACCCGTCGATCAGCCGCTTCGCTGATGTTTGAGAACCAGGGATAAAAACAGTAATGAATGCACAACTCTCCAGTCGCGTACAAGCCGTCAAACCCTCTCCCACTCTTGCTATCACCGCTCGCGCCGCCGAGATGCGGGCCGCAGGAAAGGATGTCATCGGACTGGGTGCGGGAGAACCTGACTTCGACACACCAGACCACATCAAGGCAGCCGCCATCAATGCCATCAATGATGGCTTCACAAAATATACGGCTGTCGATGGCACGCCGGCCCTGAAGCAGGCGATCATCGACAAGTTCCAACGCGACAACGGATTCGACTACGCGATGGATCAGATCCTTGTCTCCTGCGGCGGTAAACAGAGCTTTTACAATCTGGCCCAGGCCGTCCTCGATCCAGGTGACGAGGTGATCATCCCCGCTCCCTATTGGGTATCCTACCCCGACATGTCGATTCTGGCGGGTGGCGTACCGGTACTGGTCTCCGCGGGTGCCTCGCAGAATTTCAAGATCAATGCCCAGCAGTTGGCGGCCGCGATCACTGAAAAGACCAAGCTGTTCGTCATCAACAGCCCATCCAACCCCACCGGCATGGCCTACAGCCGAGAGGAGCTGGTGGCCCTGGGTGAGGTATTGAAAGAACACCCGAGAGTGCTGATTGCCACCGATGATATGTACGAACATATCCTCTGGCCCGGCAACAGCTTCGTCAACATACTCAATGCCTGCCCGGAACTGAAGGATCGCATGCTGGTGCTGAACGGGGTCTCCAAGGCCTATTCCATGACCGGATGGCGCATCGGTTATGCCGGTGGGCCCGCGGATATCATCAAGGCGATGAAAAAGATCCAGTCCCAGAGCACCTCGAATCCCACCTCCATATCGCAGGTGGCGGCACAGGCGGCCATCGAAGGTCCACAGGATTGTATTCAGGAGATGTTGACCGCCTTCAAGGCACGCCACGATTATGTAGTGGAACGTCTCAACGGCATGCCCGGCATCGACTGTCTGCCCAGCGATGGCACCTTCTACTGCTTCCCGAATGTGGAAGGCGCCCTCGCCTCCATCGATGGTGTCAGTAACGATCTGGAGCTTTCGGAGTATCTGATCACAGACGCCGGCGTCGCCCTGGTGCCGGGCACCGCGTTCGGGCTCTCAGGACATGTCCGCATCTCAATCGCCACCAGCCAGGAAAACCTGGAAAAGGCCTTGGACCGAATAGAAGGCGTACTAAAAACCTGATGCTCGCGACTGTTTAGGCCGTATAGCGGAGGGCACTGGATGCGCCCTCCCGCAATCTCCAAGGAGGGAGACAAGCATGCAATCAACCCCGGCTCAATCTCATTGCCGATCTTTCGGATTCACCCTGTTCGAGTTAATCGTCACCATGAGCATCGTGGTAATTCTGCTCGGCATGGGTATTCCCGCATTTCGTGCTTTAACCGCAAAGAACCTGCAAGCGAGCGAAATCAACAGCTTTGTTCACCATTTCCATCTCGCCCGCTCCCTGTCGATCACCCATCAGACCCACCATGTACTCTGTCCCAGCCGGGATGGTGTGAGCTGTACAAACAGCGGGGAGTGGGGCCAGGGATATATCCTGTATGAAGACTCCAACCCGAACAGAACCCGGGATCAAAACGAGCAGTTGCAATCCGTACATCGGCCGAACCAAGAGATGGCTATCGACATAGCGTCCAGCCAACACCGCAGATTTGTCGTCTACGGGGGAGATGGGCGGCCCAGCGGCTATAATCTAACCCTCACCTTTTGCGATCCCAGCAGCCAGATACCGCCCAAGGCAGTGATCCTAAGCAACCTGGGACGGGTCAGAGTATCCGGCACCCGCTGGGACGGTTCAGCACTCAGCTGCGGGGGGGATATTTAAGGCCGAACTATTGACGCTAAGGCCCAGTCTCATTATTATGCGCCCCTCTTAAGCAATTCCCCGGTAGCTCAGTCGGTAGAGCGGGTGACTGTTAATCACTAGGTCGGCAGTTCGAGCCTGTCCCGGGGAGCCATACAAATCAAGGGCTTACATCATACGGTGTAGGCCTTTTTCTTTTTATCCCATCCTGAAGCTGGTATTCGGAGGCAGTGAATACAACTAGCCATATTCGATTGGCTGGCACCAGTTTCCACTCCAGTTTCCATGCCTAGGAGATCGCAAATAGCACTTGTTCTGACCACTTGTGCAAAAGCGATCGAGTTACCCACTTGAGGATTGAGTCGAACACTATCCCGTCAATGTGAGCACCAATGGATGACGGTCATGTGTTACATGAGAGAATTGATAAAGATCGAGATACTTTAGGAATCTATGTCGGAAAATTTAACAGCCCATTTTGACACTAAATTCCATCTCTTTGATTTCGCTATATATTCATGCATGGGTATAAATATTGCATTAACATTACAATACACTTCCACTTCACAAAGGTGAGTAACGACTAATTCAAATAAACGCAATCCAACAATAGCGGTGTTTAGTGTGTTCTCATAATTATGTTTAACTATTACACTTTTGAAGGACCGATTCTCAATCTGGATGATAACTCAGGCCTTCTTGCTCAAGCTGGTCTGTCTGCCAGTGACAAGATCCGATACACCTTTCTAATCAATCGTGAATTGGAGGGCACTCGTATAAAAGGTGACGGATCCACTTTCACCTATGATAACGACAGACTCAGAGTCTATTTTTTCACCAATCTCATCAGTGGCAGTAGAATCCAAACACTGAATCAATACCACTCCCTACAGAATGACTCAGTTGTTACCTACAATCGCGGCTTCGAATCGGACAGGCGGTTCGACCTGCTCTCAGGCTCAAACAAGCATTATGTCAATGTCTGGGGAATATCGATCAATGATTGGCCGAGTGGTCCAACATTGCATGGCCTTGAGTGTGTATATGGCAAGAATAGGAAAAAATCCGTCATAAGCTCAAAACTCTCGCTTATATCTATCGCGGATTTCTATTCTCTTCCTATCGAAAATAATAAATCATCAAATACTGGGGCAAGCGACCTGCAGGAATATTTTCAATCTTGACACGCCTCCCACTGTTAACCAATTCAATCATGCCCAATCAAATACCCACTAATACTTAACGCCGTCATGCTGTTAAAGACTTGCAATGATTATGCGATGACAATCATTTTACTATCGGTGATTTGTCTCCCATAACAGCATAAAAAACGATCTCCAATCAGTCGTTCGGACCGTAGTCTATAGCTAAGTAAACTGTTTATATATATCAAAACTACTTATTATGTATATGAAGATATTTAAAGCATGGATTGATCATTATTAATGCGTGAATGACCGTATATACGATATATTATAAATCCATAAAAGGTTATTGGTTTAAGTTGCGAGAAGGGTGTTGTGGACCGCTCAATACAAATTGAAATTGATGCCAGGACCGTTGAGCAAGCCAATCTCTGTAAAGATTGTCATCGCTGTATAAATAACCCCGATTTCCATCTTTGCAGCATCGATTATGTGGCAGCGGATGGCGCCGTTCTTTTCGTATTCAGTGATCAGTGTAAAAAGTGCCCTTATAAGGTCTCTTTTGGTAGTGGCTCAGTCTGTGGATGTCCCGTACGAAGAGAGATCATGGCCAAGTATGGAATTTAATTCCGCACCCTCTGCCAATGTCATCGAAGTTGATAACCTCTAGTCAAGGACATTTCTTTTTATCTATCTGCACATTGAATCCCATGCTAGCCCATGGAGTTTGCCCAGATTTCGAATGACGCCATAAAAGTGCTTACTATGCTGATTAAGTGCACTGATATTTAACTACAGAACCGATTAATCCTGTATCGACAACTTCTCTTTGTTTGCACCAGGATTTGGCGAAATAGAGTTAACCTAAGTTACCGATGTCAGAATAAGACTATTTTATTTACTACTTAATAATGTGGGGCTATCAAGTTAATGATTTTGCGCTATGATTTCGACAGGGGACACCACTACCAAGCAACGGCATGGCCATAACATGACGATAAATCTGTCATCCCCTGGATAGTGGTAATTAGTTATATTTTGGGAAAAAACATGCATGAAGATAAACGATTAGGGAAGGGACCAATACCAATATCTCCAGAAAGATATATCAACGAGAAACAGGTGGATGGTCTTTCAATACTAAAAAAGTTCGGCTGGAAATTGATCTGCATCAGAAGGCCTTCAGATGGAACCAGCACAACACTGATGAAAAATGGCCAGGCCAAGGAGATTGGCATATTGGGTGAAGATGGCATTCTCAGGGTCAATCCGGAAATTCGGATACGCCAATCCCGTAAGCACAAATAACAGATAGTGTATATCTACCTGGAGGGTGGCAATAGCTGGGCCGGAAGGCCATATGCCTGCTGACTAGTGTCAACAAAACGACATAAAAGAGTAATAATACGATGTACCTAATTTAGGGTAAAACTCTAGTTCTCAAATCCCAGAACAGTTGTTAGGATACAGAATAAATGGATTTTGTCTGATGGATATCCACTTCTTTGCTTAGAGGTTCAGTCCTGTTTCCGATTCCTCGTTTCCAACACCGAAATATCTTTATTATCGGTACTTGGTAAATGACCATTATTTAAGGTGTATTAGCGGATGTCAGAAAGCCCTGCTCCCCATGAACAAGCCCAGTTTTCCCATGGGCTGTTCCTGTTTTTTCTAATATTCCTACTTTGGATTATGCTTGCCGGCAGTCTCGCTATCGCTGAGGTGGGCATCGGCCTGATGGTGGCTGCGATAGTCACTCTGACCAGTCGGCCCCATCTTGCGCTATTTTCCGGCCTCCGCCTCTCGATCAGTTCAATCCGGCCCTTTCTCACCTACCTGGGGGTCTTCCTGGCAGCACTGATACGCGCCAATCTGGATATGGCTCGCCGTGTACTCTCTCCCTCGCTACCCCTGCGCCCGGGAGTGGTTGAAGTCAAAACCCAGTTGAAGTCATCACTTGGGCGCCTGATCCTGGCAAACAGCATCACCCTGACCCCAGGCACACTCACTGTCGACCTGGAAGGTGACAGCATCCTGATACATTGGGTCGACATCCCTCCTGGGAGTGATGTGGAAAGCGCCACACGCGATGTCATCAGCCAGTTTGAACCTCATCTATTAGGCTTTGTTAAATGACCCTGACATTAATGGAAACCGTCGCCCTTGCGATGCTGGGCGGTGCGGTACTGCTGAGTCTGCTTAGGTTACTGCTCGGACCGACTGCACCGGACCGGGTTGTGGCGGCGGATACCCTGGCGGTTATTACCACCTCTGGCCTTGCCGTGCTCGCGGCACTGCTCGGGAGCCCTCTCTATCTTGATGTGGCATTGATCTACGGCACCCTCGCATTTATCGGTGTTGTCGCCATCGCCCGTGCCATCGAGGGTAACGGATCATGAGAATGGTAGCGGATCTGATATTGCTTTTGGGAGCGACCTTCACCCTGCTCGGAGCCCTCGGGCTGGTACGCATGCCGGATGTCTACAACCGCATCCAGGCAGGGACCAAGGCGGTAACCCTGGGCGCCCTCTCGCTTCTGCTGGGCATTGGACTGCTCTATCCGGACTGGTGGTCCAAACTGCTGGTCATTGCCCTGATGATCCTGGTCACCAATCCCATAGGCTCATCCACCATTGCCAGGGCGCTGTTGATGGCGGGGGTGAAGCCTTGGAAAAGCATCGAAACCACAACCTCTGAGCAGGATAGGGCATGAGTAGTATTGAAATCTGGATTCTGTTGCTCCTGGCAGTGATGATGCTGAGTGCTGCGATGATGGTGTTGCTGGTGAAAAACCATATCGCCGCAGTCGCCGCCGCCTCTGTAGTCTCGCTTGGTCTGGCACTGCTCTTCGTACTCATGAGAGCGCCGGATGTCGCCATGACGGAAGCGGCTGTTGGGGTTGGTTTGAGCAGTCTGATCCTGGCGCTTGCCTTGCGTCGCCTGGGCCTTTGGCAGGTGGACAACGAGCAGGTGAAATACAACCTGCTGAGTCGCGATGGGGAGAACGAGGATGGGTAATCTCACCGGTCTGTTATTTGCCGGGGGCTTGGGTTTCATGTTGCTGGGGATTGCCAGCGGACTCGATTTCGGCGCTCCACCCATGCTCGTCGGCAGCGAGATTCAGGCCCAAGCGGCACAGCAGACAGGGGCCGCCAACATTGTCACTTCCGTGGTGCTGGGGTACCGCGCCATCGATACCCTGGGGGAGCTCTCGATCCTCTTCGCCGCCGCGGTTTCAGCCGGCCTGGTACTGGGACGCCGTCATACCACCGCGGGCACGCAGACCAAGGGAGGCTTTATACTGGCTACGGGAGGCTCACTGCTCTTTCCATTGATGATGACGATCGGGTTTTACATCATCTTCCACGGCCACCTGACCCCCGGTGGTGGTTTCCAGGGGGGCGTCATCCTGGCAGCGGCCTTCTTTCTGCCCCTCCTCGCCCGCCCCGGTGCCAGACTGCATCACAAGACATTGAGCCTGATCGAAGGCTTCGCCGGTGCCAGCTTCATCCTGATCGGCCTGTTGGCCATGCTGGAGGGCAAGGCGTTTCTACAACCGCTTCTGGTCCAGGACACCCTGGGCCAACTCATCTCCGCCGGCACGCTGCCGCTGCTCTATCTCGCGGTCGGCCTCAAGGTGGGTGCGGAACTGGCCAGCCTGCTTTCGCGTCTGATCCAGACAGAGGCGCCGCAATGATCTCCACAGTCACTCCGGAACTGATTCTCTATACCACTGCGATCGGATTGATAGTGATCGGCCTTGCCGGTGTGGTCATCTCTTCCCACCTGTTTCGCATGGTGCTGGCTCTGGTGATTGCAGAGGCCGGCGCCAATCTGATGCTGGTACTGGCGGGTTATCGATGGGATGCAGTGGCACCTATTCTCACCTCCCTGGCACAAACCGACTCCATGGTCGATCCGGTACCCCAGGCCCTGGTGTTGACAGCCATCGTCATCGGCGTCGGCATCCAGGCCCTCGCCGTGAGCCTATTGATCCGCATCCACCAGCGTTACGCCACATTGGACCGGAAACAGGCGGTTGAACGAATGGATGCGGAGATCGCCGCCAGTTTTGGTGCCGCAAGGGACGTCAGTCAGGAAGCACCCTTGGGGGAACGTCCAATACCACCTGTTCCCGCGGATGAGGTCGATTTGCGGGGGGATGCATCATGAGTGATTATCTGGTGTTGACCATTGCCCTGCCCCTGCTCGGTGCCTTCCTGCTGCCGATTCTGATGCGCAGCTCAATGGCGATCGGTCTCTGGAGCGGACCGGCCATCCTGATCTATGGCTGTTGGAACATCGCAGAGATTTGGCTGCATGGTTCCACAGGACCTTTCTCCATTGCCATCGGTGGATTTGCCCCACCCCTGGGCATCAATCTGTATGTGGATTCCATCGCCCTGCTTTTCGCCTTTGCCGTGCAGCTGCTCGGGCTTATCTTCTGGCCCTTCACCATCGACCAGGACAGCCCACGACGCCAAGCCCTGATGCTGCTGCTGGTGGCTGCTTCCACCGGACTCGCACTCTCAGGCGATCTGTTCAATCTCTATGTCTTCTATGAACTGGCCGCCGTTGCCACCTTCGGCCTGGCCACCGCATCCGGCAGCAGCGCCGCCTATGTGGCAACCATCCGCTATCTGATCCTGAGCGGCATCGGCTCGGTGCTGACCCTGTTCGGCATCGCACTCATCTATAGCAAGACTGGCACCCTCAACCTCGCCCATCTGGCCCAGCTCGCGCCAGAGCAGTTGAACGATAAAATGGGCCTCGCGGCCTTTCTGAGCATATTGATCGGTGTCGGCGTCAAGGCCGAACTCTTCCCGGTCAATACCTGGGTGCCCGAGATCTACGCCACCGCCTCGACACGGCTTTCGGCATTTCTCGCCGGTCTGTTATCCAAGTTGGCCCTGCTGATCATCCTGCGTCTGCTGTTACTGGTCTTCCATCAACCGGAAGCGGCACAGGTGATATTGATTCTCGGCATTCTGGGTGTGGTCAGCGGTGAACTGGCGGCTTGGCGCGCCAAGGAGATGCGGCGCATGCTTGCCTTCTCCTCCATCGGCCAGCTGGGTGTGATGTTCATCGCCATGGCCTTGCCGGATGGCAAAGGGATAGTGGCGGTCCTGGCACTGGCGATTCACCACCTGATCATTAAATCGGGACTGTTCATGCTGGCCGAGGATTGGGGAGGCGCGTTGGAACGGCTGCGCGGTAGCGCCAAATTAGCGCCGCTGGGGGCGGCCCTGTTCGTGCTCTTCTCCCTTTCGCTCGTCGGCATGCCGCCACTGCCGGGATTTTGGGCGAAGTTTACTTTGATTACCGAACTGGCTGGTCAAACCGAGCCCCTCTATCTGATCGGGCTTGCAGTTTTTCTTCTGGCGACTGTGATAGAGGCCAGCTATCTGTTTCGGGTTGCGGCCATACTCTACCAGTCCGCCCCCCCTGAAACCCTCGAGGAGGAGATTCCCAAGAGTCAAGGACTCTCACTGGCCACCGCCACTCTATTTGGGGTGGTATTGATGACTGCCGCAGTACTGATAGCGCCCGTTGGCGATGGCCTGACCGCAATGGCCGCGCAGCTGCAGAATGTGGACCTTTACATCAGTACCGTTTCTCCCGTTAGCCCCGGAGGCAGTCAATGATCCTGACCCTTTTGGACGAACTGCTGCTCTTCTCCGGCGCCACACTTTTAGTGGCTCTGTTCATCGGCCGCGGCCTTGCAGCCGGCTGGATGGTCACTATTCTCTATGCTGGCCAGTTGCTGGCACTGATAAAGATGGCCGCGCTTGGCTATGAAGGTGGCACCATTGCCTCCTCCCTCTCCTTCCAGGTCATGGGTCAGACCCTAAGTTGGCGTTTCGATGCACTAAGCTGGTTCTTCGCCCTGATCACCATCGGTTCCGCCCTGCTCAGCAGTTGGTTCTCCTGCGGCGCCTGGGAGCGCGACTATATCAGACAGGGCGGTAACATCTGGCTCTTCCACACCGCCATGGCATTGAATGTCTTCAGCATGCTGATCCTGCTCGCCAGCGGCGACCTGCTCTCCCTGTTTATCGGTTGGGAGCTGGTCAGCTGGGCCGGTTTTCTGCTGATGGCCCTGGCCGGTGGTGTCGCCACCAAGGCGGCGATGCGTTATATCACCTACGCCATGGCTGGTGGCATGGCGATCTTCGGTGGTATAGCCCTGGTCTATAGCGCGTCCGGCTCGCTGCAGCTGGAAGCCATAATCGCCGCTGTCGAACAGATCAGCACCACCAAGCTGTGGTTATTGGTGATCCTGTTTGGTGGTGGTTTTGGCATCAAGATGGGGCTCTTGCCCTTTCACCTGTGGCAGGCACCCGCCTATGCCGAGACACCTGGACCCGGCAGCGCCTTCCTTGGCGCGATCTCGTCCCGCATGGGACTGTTCGCCATCCTTCTGGTGCTGGTAAAACTGTTTGGCATCGTCAACATCGATAACCTGAAAGTACCCTTTACCCTGATCGATGCCCGCGACCTGCTGGCCTGGATTGCGGTGTTTACCATAATATTTCCCACCTATACCGCCATGAAACAGAATGACGCAAGATACCTGCTTGCCTGGCATGGCATCGGGCAGGGTGGCTATATGCTACTGGGTATTGTGGTGGCTGATGCCATGGGTGGTGCCGGTGGCCTGTTGCATGTCTTCAACTACGCCGCCTGTCAGGCCGCCCTGTTCCTGGCAGTCACGGCAGTCATCTATCGAACGGGTACATCGGACCTGAATAAGCTCGGCGGCCTGGTGGTGCGTATGCCGCTCTCATTCGTGGTTCTGCTCGTAGGGATCATCGGCTTGGCAGGGCTTCCGCCGATGAACGGCTTCGTCTCCAAATGGTTGGTTTATCGATCACTGCTGAATCAAGGTATGCCGCTCCTCTTCCTGGCAACAATCATCGGCACCCTGGGCACTATCCTCTCTGTCTATAAGTTGATTCATAATATCTTCCTGGGTCAGTTGAGGTTGGAACATGAGCATGTCGCCGAGGCTCCCTGGAGCATGATGATCCCGATGTTGATTCTCAGCGCCATCATCTTTATTTCGGGCCTGCTGCCGGGGATACCCCTTGCCTGGGTCGGATCGGTTTTACAAACCGTTGGCTTACCGGTGCCGGATTACACCCTGGGCGGTGTTGAATCGAGCAGCGGTGCCCTGGATATGATCTGGGTTATCGGCGTCCTGTTTGCCGGCTTCGGCATCGGTGCCATCATCTTCTACTCCGCCGGACGCAGCAAACGCGTGCACCAGCTGGACAACTATGCCGGTGGACACTTTCTCTCTGCGGATGTGCGCTATCAATACAGCGATAACTTCTATGCCGGCCTGATGCATCTCATCGGCGGTTGGTACCGGGGCAGCTTCCTCTGGGTGGAACGGGGCATCACCTCGATGATTGAATTTCTCTCCCTGGGTATGCAAGGTCTCTACCGACGTGCAAACGCAGAGTTTTATCTCCTGAGTACGGCGCTCTTCCTAATCGCCTGGGTGGTGGTCTGATGTCTCCCGCGGAACTGCTCATTGAACTGACCCTGATGCCCCTGGTTGCCTTTATCGTCGGCATGATGATGGTGTTGATGATGCGGCGCATCGCCGCCAAGCTGCAGCGTCGCATCGGTCCCCCCTTCTTCCAACCCCTGTATGACATCGTCAAACTCCACAGTAAAAAGACCCAGGTCTCCCATGGTCTGATCCATGACATCGGTATCGTCATGGCGATGGGGGGCTATATCGCCGCCGAGACCCTGCTCCCGGTACCCGGCATGAACGGCATTGCTGAAAAGGGCGGCATCATCACCCTCCTCTACCTGATGATGATTCCCTCGCTGGGACTGGCATTGGGGGTGGGACAATGCGCCAATCCCAACGGCTCCATCGGCATCGCCCGGGCGTTGACCGCGATGCTGGCCTACGACATCCCGCTGGTGATCGTCATCTTTGGTGTCGCCTACGCCGCAGGCACGACAAATCTTATCGACATCATCGCCGCCCAGCAGGCCGGTGGCTTCGAAACCTGGGGTGCGGTGCAAATGCCCCTGCTGGCCATTGCGGGTCTGATAGCCATGCATGCCTCACTGGGCAAGCAGCCCTTTGAGATCTATATCGCTCCGGCAGAGATCGCCACCGGTCCGATGGTGGAAATGGGGGGCAAGTATCTCGGCGGCCTGTTCGTGATGCAGTGTTTTCAGCTCTACACCACCTCCGTGCTCTACGTCAGCCTGTTTCTCGGTGGCGGCACCACCTGGTTCGATTTTCTGTTGAAGAGTTTCCTGGTACTGGCGATCCCGGTCAGCATCGCCTATCTGTTCCCTCGCTACCGCACCGAGGATCTGCTGCGACTGATGTGGAAGTGGCCGGTGATGTTGGGGCTGATTGGCATTGCGTTTGTTATTT
>NATW01000153.1 GCA_003094555.1 gamma proteobacterium symbiont of Ctena orbiculata | reverse complement strand
ACTGCTGGCAATGGCGCCGCAACAACAACCCGACGGCCAGAGTTCGGCGCAAAAAGCCGCCAGGATGATCGAGCTTGCCCACGATCGGGGTTATCAGCGCTTTGAATGGGAGTATCTCGATCTTAACGGCGGCAGCTCGCTGGTGGAAGTCTCTCTCACACGAATCCCCTATGACGGCAAGCATGCCCTCTACTGCATTTGGCACGACATCATGGAGATCAAGCTGATCGAGCAGGCGTTGAAAAAGCAATCCGCCTATCTCGACGGGATCCTGCACTCCTCAGAGCGTGTGGCCATCATTGCGACAGATCCGGAGGGTTGCATTCAGTACTACAATCAAACTGCGGAGAAGCTGTTTGGCATGCCGGCAAAGAAGGTGATCGGCGTCAACCTGTTGCACATTCTCCGTGGCCGTGGAGTGGATAATGCCCGCAATCAGTTTGGCTTGGAGCAGGCAAGAGAGGATGGCGAGTATCGCTTCACCATGGATATGGATCGTCACGATGGCGTGCATTACATCGATGCGCGAGTCTCTCCAATCTACCAGGAGAACCAGGAGTTCGCCGGTTACATGCTGATGTGTGAGGATGTGACCGATCAGCGTCGTGCATCGGAGCTGATAGCCTATCAGGCCAGTTACGATGCCCTGACCGATCTACCTAACCGGCGCATGTTCCTCGACAGTCTGCAGAAGGTGTTGGCGCGCACCCGGCGCCACCATCAGAAGGCGGCAGTGCTGTTTTTCGACCTGGATAACTTCAAAAACATCAATGATTCGTTGGGGCATCCTGTGGGTGATAGCCTGTTGCGGCAAGTCGCGCAGCGCATGCTCTTAGTGGTTCGTGAAGAGGATACTGTCGCTCGCCTTGGTGGAGATGAGTTCGTCATACTCATGTCGCAGCTGGATATGGATTTTGAGAAAACCGCCAGCGAAGTACAGGTGCTGGCGGATAAGATCCGCCAAGAGATTAGCAAGCCCTATCATGTGGATGAGCAAGAACAAGAACTGCACATAACAACGAGTATCGGCATCGCCATATTTCCAACCGCTGAAGAGTCCCCGGACGATATCTTGAAGCAGGCCGATACAGCTATGTATCGGGCCAAGGAATCGGGTCGGAATACGGTTCGTTTTTTCCTCCCCAGCATGCAGCGTGCGGCAGATGAACGCCTCAAGACATTGAACGAATTGCGTCTGGCTATACAGAGAAATGAACTTCAGCTCTTCTATCAGGCCCAGTTCAATGTTGAGAAGCAGCTCTGCGGGATGGAGGCGTTGGTGCGTTGGAACCACCCCGCCCGTGGACTGGTCATGCCTTCGGACTTTATCCCCCTGGCGGAGGAGAGCAGCCTGATCCTGGATGTGGGAGACTGGGTGCTGCACCAGGCGCTCAACCAATACAAGGCCTGGAGTACCCGTTATGCTCAATCACTAGGCGCACGTATCGCCGTCAATGTCAGCGCAATGCAGTTCAGACGTCCGGACTTCATCAATAAGATCGAGCGCGCGCTCGGCAACACCGGTGCCGATCCCTGTTGGCTCACCCTGGAGATGACAGAAAGTGTTCTGCTTGAGGATTTCAATGACACGGTTGCAAAGATTGAGACACTAAAACAGCTCGGTGTGCGTTTCTCCATCGATGACTTCGGTACGGGATACTCTTCACTGGCCTATCTGAAACGGTTGCCAATTGACGAGATCAAGATCGATCGCTCGTTCGTTCGGGATATTCTTTTTGATCCCAATGACGCCGCCCTGGTGGAGGCGATCATTACCCTGGCCAAACAGATCGGCCTGGAAACGGTCGCAGAAGGTGTCGAGAGTCAGGCGGTGTTCGAATTTCTCACTAGATATAATTGTCATATCTATCAGGGCTTTCATCTCGCGCATCCCTGCGATGATGAGAGTTTCCATAATCGCTACCTTACCCTGGATGGTGAAAAACGGCTGAAGTCTGATATCGTTTGATGGAATAATCACCGAATGAAACTGGTGTGGGTATCAGTCTAAACGAAACCCTACTTGTCATAGTGTGTAATAGGGTTGAGTGAACAACAATAATCTGTATTCTGGTCTCCTGACAGAATAGATCATTGAGGGGGGGAGTTGAATAAGTCCATCGGTACTCTGGCAGGGTTAATGCTCTCATTGCTGCCTGTCCATCTTCCGGCGAGCGAACAGGCGATCCAGCAACTGCTCTCGAAGAGAAGCTGTCAAGAATGTGATCTCAGGCAGGCCGATCTGCGGATGCAGGATCTGAGCGGGGTCGATCTGCGGGGTGCGCAACTCGATCGTGCGATGTTCTACAAGGCCGATCTCAGGGGCGCTCTGCTGGAGGGTGCCAGCCTCAGGGGGGCGAGCTTCGCCCGCGCCAATCTGCAGGGTGCATCGATGCAGGGACTCGATCTCTCTCGGGGCAGGTTCAGCCGCGCAAACCTGAGTGAGGCGGATCTGAGAAATGCCAATCTGCATGAGGCCAATCTGACAATGGCAGTGCTGACCGCAGCCAACCTGAGCGGGGCCAATCTTGTCTCTGCCCTGTTATCGGGTAGCCGGCTCGACGCTGTTATCCTGAATGGGGCGGTGCTCGATAATGCCAACCTGCGTGGTCTTGACCTGACTCAAACCAAGGATCTCTCCGACACCAGTTTCAAGGGCGCCGATCTTCGCCAGACAAAACTATCCGGTCTCGATCTGCAGGGAGTTGATTTCAGCAAGGCCAGACTGCTTAAAGCCGATCTCAGCGGTGCCGACCTGAGGCGAGCCCTGTTCGTCGATGCGGAATTGAAGAAGGTGACGTTGGTTGATGCGGACCTGCAGCACGCCAGCCTCCGGGGGGCGAGAATGCACGGTGCAAAACTCAAAGGTGCGAAACTTGAAGGGGTAAAACTGCAGAATGTCGAGCTCAGCGGTAATCTGATTGGAGTGGATTTTTCCAAAACGCATATTTCCCGGGTGAGGTTCAATGGTGCCAATTTAAAGGAAGCGAGTTTTCGTTCGGCGCAACTGGAGTTTGCCGATTTCGAGGGCGCCAACCTGTATGCTGCCGATTTCACCGATGCCAGTTTGTATCGCTGTACTCTACGTAAGGCGAATTTACATAACACCCTGTTCAATGGCGTCGACCTGAAGGGTAATTCACTCGAAGGCGCATTGGGCCTGAAAGAGACCCATGGAGAGTGATTCGGCCTGAATCTGTTGACAGGATCAGGAGACTAACGGATCAGGACTTGAACAGATCCTCTGCCGCTTTGCGTAAGGCATCTTGTGTTGTATCTGCGTCAGTGCCCGCACTCTCCTCTGTGGGTTCGAAGTAGCCACAGAAGTTGGCATTCTCTTTATCCATTACCCGATCCGCCATTGGCTCTTCGCACTGATTGGGCCGGCTCGGTGCATACCAGCGACAGTTGCGACAGACCCGTGTCGGTTTGCCGCAGGAGCGGCAGGTGGTTTCACGACCATAGTCCACCGCCTCCAAGTCACCTCCGCACTGCCAGCATTTACCCTGGACTGTCTGGTTCATATTCCGCTTTCCTTCGCTCTATCTGGCCGTTTCCGTTTGGCTGCTGAGGGCGATGAAATCATGGGCCATCTTTTCGGCGTCATGGGGAGGGCTGAAGTAGGCATGGAACTGACCTTGAGGATCTACCAGGATAATCGAGGCGGAGTGGTCCATCACATAGCCCATGGCGCTATCCTCGGTCTCGACCCGTTTATAGAGGATGCCCAGGGGTTTGGTCAGTTCTTGCAGAGACTCTTCCGGACCGGTGGCGCCGACGAAGGAGGGATCGAAATAGGTCACATACTCGGACAGACGCTCAAGGCTGTCCCGCTCGGGATCCACCGATACGAAAGTGACCTGGTAGGGTTCGGTGCCTGCCTGGGTCTGGATTTTATTATGCATCTCCGAAAACAGGGCCATGGTGGTGGGGCAGATATCCGGGCAATAGGTATAGCCGAAACTCATGAATGTCCAGTGACCCAGCAGACTCTGATTATCGAAGGATGTACCTTTGTGAGTAGTGAGAGAAAAAGGCTTGAGTGGTCTCAATTCAGGCAGCAGCATGCCCTGTTCTAATTTTACCGGCTCTGCCACGGGTTCGGATGATGTCTGCATTGACAGGCTGTACCAGGCGATCAACCCTGCAACCACAGAGAGGGCGATGAGCATTGGTATGGCGTTTAGGCGTGATCGGTCGTTTGCATTCGTTGTAGTGTTATTCATATCTTCTCGATACCCAGAAAAGTGTTACCAAAAGTAATAGCAACAGGGCTGCGCCACCATTGTGGGCTACTGCGATGCTCAATGGAAGATGTCCGAGTACATTGGTTATTCCAAGTGTGATCTGTAGCGCCAACAGCAGCAGCAGGGTGAGCCCCAGCTTTCTCAATAGGGGTGCGGAATCGGGGCGTGTCAGGCGCCACACCAGCAGGCCCAGGGTGAGTGCAGTGATCAAGGCGCCGATCCGATGGGTCATGTGAATGGCGGTCCGTGCACTGTTGTCGAGCACGCCGAATTCATAATTGACACCCAGGCCCCGCCACAGCACGAAGGCCTCACTGAAATCCATCTCGGGCCACCAGGAGCCGGTGTAGCAGGTGGGGAACTCGCTGCAGGCCAGGGCGGCATAATTGGTGCTGGTCCAGCCGCCCAGTGAGATTTGTAACAACAGAACCAGGAGCGAGAAGTGTATCCACCTGCGCAGCGATCGGGAGGTGTCGAAGGCGTGTAGAGAGCCGACAGGGCGTAATTTAAGCACCAGCAGACCCAACAGCACGAATGTGGCGAATCCACCAAGCAGATGGGCTGTGACAATCACAGGTTTTACCAATAGGGTAACGGTCCACATCCCCAGGGCGGCCTGAAAGACTACCAGCAGCAATAGCAGTGTGGGTAGCAGCAGGGGTTGATTGAGATGACGTCGGCCATGCCAGGCGAGGATGGCCAGAAACAGGATGGCCAGTCCCAGACTGCCCGCCAGATAGCGATGTACCATCTCTTTCCACGCCTTGCCCTGATCCAGAGGACGATCGGCGTAGGCACGGTTGGCAGCTTCAACCGCGGTCTCGTTCACCGGCACCACCATCTTGCCGTAGCAGCCCGGCCAGTCGGGACAGCCCAGACCGGCATCTGAAAGGCGCACATAAGCGCCTACCAGGATAACGCAGAAGGCCAGCAGGCAGGTGATTACCGCAAGACGATATTGGTTATGTCTTTTCATCACACCAAGGTACGATATGAGCCATTCCAAAGGCAAATCTTTGTAGGGTGCGGCTTGCCGCACCGGTTATAACGGGATCCTTGCATCTGGCGAATAACGTAACTGATGGGTAATGAATGCGCGACTTGGTAACAGGAGTTTTAGATTTTGATTAACCTCGATGACAGCCGGGTAATCAGCATGGTCATGCCTCAATTGGGGCATCGAACGTTGGCCGCGAGATGGTTGCAGCTGGGAGTGCTGGCGTTGGGACTGGCGGGGTTGTTTGCCCTGCTACTGGTGCTCTCGCGCACCCCCGGCAGCGAGTCCTTCTTCCCCTGGGTGGACTTTTTCCGCACCGCCCTGGTGGTGCATGTGGATCAATCTGTATTGATCTGGTTTCTCGCCATGGCCGGGCTGGTTTGGTGTTTGACAACGCAGGCGGGATCCACGTCGATACGGTTGCAGTATCTGGCCTTTTATTTGGCGCTGATTGGTACCCTGGGTGTCGCTATGGCCGCCTTTATCGGGGATGGAGCGCCGTTGATGAACAACTATGTACCGGTACTGCAGAGACCCCTGTTTTTTATCATGCTGGGACTCTTCGGTCTGGGTATCGCCTTGCAGGCGCTGATAGGCTTGCACTCAACCCGAGGCGCCTTGTGGGGTGACCATCTGCCGAGTCTGGCCGCCTTCACTGTCGCCGTGGCGCTGCTGGTCTCCCTCGCGGCACTGTTGACGGCCTGGTGGCAGATGCCGGCGGATGTGGCCGGGCAGAGCTACTATGAGTATCTTTTCTGGGGGGCTGGACACACCCTGCAGTTCGCCTATACCCAGCTGATTATCCTGGGATGGTTGTGGCTCGCCCTGCATAGCGGGGTGAGCCTGCCCGGTGATTCCCGCTGGTATTTCTGGCTCTTGATTCTGGGTATAGCACCGGTGTTGCTGGTGCCGGTGATCTACCTGCTCCACCAGACAGTGAGCATCGAATCCCGTACCGCCTTTACCCAACTGATGCAGTATGGCGGTGGCGTGGCAGTAACGCCGATTGGGCTGCTGATATTCATTGGTCTGCTGCGTGCAGACAGGGCAGGGCCTGAGGCGAGGCCGCTGCGCCGCAGCCTCTGGATGTCGATGCTGCTGTTCTTTTGCGGCGGTGCCATCGCCCTGTTCATATCAGGTGTCAACACCATTATCCCTGCCCACTACCATGGCTCCATCGTGGGTGTCACCATGGGTCTGATGGGGCTGGCCTATCTGCTGTTACCCAAGCTGGGTTATCCACCTGTGCAAGGCCGATTGGCAGAACTGCAGCCTTGGATTTATGGTGTCGGACAACTGCTGCATATTACCGGTTTGGCGCTATCCGGCGCCATGGGGATCCAACGTAAGACTGCCGGGGCCGCCCAGGGTCTGGATACACTATCCGCCAAGTTGGCCATGGGGGTGATGGGTATAGGCGGTTTGCTCGCGGTTATCGGCGGGGTTATATTCGTTTGGGTCATGTTGCGTATCTTTGTTACTGCCAGGCCGCAATAGACCTAATAACCAACCTAAGATTAAACGACGGATACCCAATGAGACGATTCATCTATCTGTGCTTGATATGCTTGTGCTTCAATAGCACCCTGTTTGCCAAACAGAACACCCCACTGGCACCCGGCTTCTCCCTGCAGGGTGAGGAGATGACCGTTACACTCCATGACTATAGGGGTAAGGTGGTACTGCTCGATTTCTGGGCCTCCTGGTGTGTGCCGTGCAGGGCATCCTTTCCCTGGATGAATGAGATTCAAAGCAGATATAAACAACAGGGATTGGTGGTGATAGCCGTCAATCTCGACAAGGATCGTGCGCTGGCCGATGCCTTTCTCTCCAAGACCGAGGCCGAGTTCACGGTAGCGTTCGATCCCGAGGGTGAGGTGGCAAGTGAATATGGCTTAAAAGGGATGCCCGCCTCCTTCCTGATCGATGCGCAAGGACGTATTCTTGAATCTCACGTGGGTTTTTTTGAATCCGAAAAAGCGCTGCGGGAACAGGAGATCAAGAAGGTTTTGAATTCACTCTAGAGAGACAGAGTGGTTTCTTACCTTGTAATAATATGGCATGAGCCAGTTAAGAGTTCTTTAAGGAATCTTTGCTCTAATCCTCCCTTTTCATTAACTTGCGAAGTAACCGTTTCACGGAGTGAGTAACAGCATGCTCAAAGTAGCCGCCCTGATGATTCCAGCCACCATTTTTCTCAGTGGTTGCGCAAATCTCGGGGTTGAACCCTGGGAGCGTGATCTGCTGGCAAAGCCTGAGATGCAGTTGATCGCCGATCCTGTGGAAGCGGGGCTGGATGATCATATCTATTTCAGTAAAGAGGCCTCCAGTGGTGGGCGTAGTTTTGCCGGTGGAGGTTGTGGGTGCAATTGAAAAAACAGAAAAAGATTCGTACCGCGCTTACGGCTGCCACATGTAGCTTGTTGGGTTTACCGGGAGCCGATGCTACAGCGGAGGAGGGGGATTGGGACTTTGACAGCGCGATCCTTTTCTATTCCGAAGTCGACCGGGTGAGTGCCATTGAACCGGTGGTCACGGCGAAGCGGGATTTCGGCGATGAACGGTTTCTCAACCTGAAGCTGGTATTCGATTCCCTGACCGGTGCATCGGCAAACGGGGCGACACCCAGCGATCAAGCTCAAACCTTTACCCGTCCATCAGGGGAGGGGGTCTATACCACTGATGCAGCTGAAACACCCCTCGACGATACCTTCAAGGATTTTCGTGTCGCCTTGAGCAGTCAGTGGGATCAGCCGATCAATAGGGATTATAAAACCAGTTTCGGTGCCAACTTCTCTGCCGAGTATGACTACCTCTCCATGAGTGTTAACGCCTCTTTGGCACGGGATTTCAACAAGCGCAACACGACCGTCAATGCCGGAATCTCCATTGCCAACGACACCATCAGCCCCGATGGCGATATCCCCATCGGTTTCTCCAGCATGGTCATCGATCGCGGCCAGGCCGGTTTCGACCAGGCCTTCGAGGCGACCCGCGACGGTGAGGACGACAGCAAAACCACGGTTGATCTGATCTTCGGCATCACCCAGGTCATCGATCGGCAGACGGTGATGCAGCTGAGCTACTCCCTCAGTGATACCAGCGGTTATCAGACCGACCCCTTTAAAATTCTCAGTGTGGTGGGGAGTGACGGCCGTCCGCTTGACTACCTCTATGAGCAGCGCCCCGATTCACGTTTGAAGCAGAGTCTCTATTGGCAGGCCAAGCACCACTTCAACCGGGATATCCTGGATCTCTCCTATCGCCTCTATTGGGATGATTGGGATATCACCTCGCACACCTTTGATGTTCGTTATCGCTGGATGCTCAACAGCGGCCACTTTTTAGAGCCGCATTTCCGCTACTACCTGCAGAGCGAGGCCGATTTCTACCATAGATTCCTGCGCCAGGGGGCATCCCTGCCGGAGTTCGCCTCCGCCGACTACCGTCTCGGTGAGTTGACCGGGATCACCCTGGGACTGAAATATGGTATGCAACTGGCCAATGAAAGAGAGATGAGTCTGCGCCTGGAATACTATCTGCAGAGTGGCGACAACACGGATGCGGATGCCCCGGGTATTCTCAGTGACTTGGAACTCTTCCCTGACGTGGAGGCGGTTATCCTGCAATTCAGCTACAATTTCTGACATCGACTCATATCACATTTCCCCAGTCAGGATCGGCATATTGGAAAAACCTTCGCCAGGGCCAACGACAAATACAAAAGATAACAGGCAACAAAGCGCACTCAGCCTGGAAGCGGAAGACGGCTATTGGAGAGGGCGCTTCAAGGCCATGGCAAGTCCCTGTGAACTGTTTATCGAGACCGAAGACCGGCAGTTGGCAGGGCGACTGCTACAGGCGGCCGCTGACGAGACCTGGCGGATTGAACAGAAGTTCAGTCGCTACAGTGAAAACAATATCATCCATCAGATCAATAACAGCCAGGGTCGTGCCGTTGCAGTGGACGACGAGGTGGCCCATCTGCTCGACTTTGCCCAGCAGTGTTGGGAACTCAGCGACGGCATGTTCGATGTCACATCAGGGATCCTGCGCCACGTATGGCGCTTCGATGGTGGCAGTGTTATCCCTGATGAAAAAGCTGTTCAGGCATTGCTGCCGCTAATCGGTTGGCAGCATGTGGATTGGTCACGCCCCTGTTTCAGCTTGCCTGAAGGGATGGAGATCGACTTCGGCGGGATCGGTAAGGAGTATGCGGTTGACCGGGTGTTACTGTTGTTACAGCGACTCTGTGACGTCAAGCTGCTGCTCAACTTCGGTGGGGATATAAACACCAATGGCCGCAGCGGCGGGGATGGTGCCTGGTCGATTGGTATCGAAGACCCCAACCAGCCTGATACCGCAACAGCCCTTTTGAAAATAAGCCAGGGTGCATTGGCCACCAGTGGCGATGCCCGGCGTTTTCTGCTGCATGAGGGTAGACGCTATGGGCATGTATTGAATCCCCAAACGGGCTGGCCTGTAGAGGATGCGCCGCGATCGGTTACGGTTGCAGCTTCCACCTGTACCGAGGCCGGCATATTGGCTACCTTGGCCCTGTTGCAGGGAGAGAACGCGGAGGATTTTCTCCATCAACAGCGGGCCAAATTCTGGTTACATCACTGACCGGGGTATAGACTGTATATTAGGTTATCTTCTGTTGAGTCATCAGATGCTTTACTTCTCCTATGGATCCAATATGTCGAGCAGGCGGCTACTGAGTAGAGTGCCTTCGGCTAAGTATGTCACTACTGCCGCGCTGTCTGGCCACGACCTGCGCTTCCATAAGAGAAGTCTGGATGGTTCTGCAAAATGCGATGCCTTTGCAACCCAGAGCGACGAGCATGCTGTGAGAGGTGTCGTCTACCACATTGCCGAGTCACACAAGGCTGCGTTGGATCGCATAGAGGGGTTGGGGCAGGGTTATGAAGAAAAAACCGTAGAGCTCCTGACCTCCTCAAATGAGACACTGGTTGCCTATACCTATTACGCCACTTTCATCGATCCTAGCTTAAAGCCATATCAGTGGTATAAGCGGCATGTGCTGACCGGCGCGTTGGAATATGCATTGCCCGAAAAATATATCGATAAGCTTCGTGATATTGAGGCAATTGAGGATCCCAATCGACAACGGTACGTAGATGAAATTGCTATCTATAAGGATGGTTTGACATAGAGATGGGAAGAGCATCGATGCATGGGAAAAACTGCCAACCTTCAAGCCTGTTTTCACGGCCTGCCACTTCAAAGCCATGGTCGATGTCTTGTCTGGATAGGTGCTTGATTGTTTGCCTCACATACCAGGAATGCTGCCGCGACCCGGTCTGACCTACTGTTAGGCATAGCAATATGAGCCCTATCGACCGTTTCAACTCCTTCGCTGCAGATTTCGAAGCCTGCGTGGCTGATAATCATTGGGATCGACTCGCGGCATATTTTGACGAGAATGCTAGGTACTGGAACCTGGGAGGCCCTGATCCAAGCATCGAAGGGCGAGAGGCAATTCTCAACTTCTTGAAAAACGATGTTTCGAATAACGATCGTAAATTTGATTCCCGAACCTTGGAAGCACTGACAGAACCGATGGTGGTTGGGAATAAACTCTCCCGGAATTGGCGTTGCACGTACAAGCTGGCCGGGGCTCCCGATCTCGTTGTGGAAGGTGAAGCAAGGTACGAATTCGAGGGAGAGTTGATATCCTCCTTGGAGGAAGAGATAACACCAGATTCTTTGCAAAGGTATATAGAGTGGATGGAAAAATACAGTACCAGGCTGCCTGCCTAAGGAAAAGCTCAACAACGGACGGTTTTTGCCCCGACGTGCTAACACACGCCGGTTAACTTGATATTGGTTTCAAACACAATCTAAGAAAACATGAAAGCGATAGTTGAAATAATTAAACAATTGGTCCCCATGATAATTATTGTGGCCATTGCAGGATTTGGTTATCTAATATCTCAATTTTATCTTATTATTGATTTCGTGGACGACACCGGAAATATATTATGGAGGTCGGTGTTCTTAGGTTTCGCCTTCTTAATCGCTGGCTATATTATTTATAGGCTTGGTGTTTGGTTATGGTCAAGGGAGTAGATACCATACAAGCGACTCAAACTTTATGTGGACAAGCGCGGCTTGTCGTTTCCCTTGTAGCTGAGTACCTCGGCGGCAATTTGGTGCAAGCGTTAATATGAAAAAACTGGATAAGGTCTGTCAAATCATATTTGTTAGTTTCAATCTAATCTGACTGCTTAGTGACCGAAGCAGACATTTAATGATTACTGTCTCCAATGCTGAAAGCGGACATTAACAGTTAAGTAAACGAGACCCCCTGTCTCGTTACTATTTTATAGCAAGACCTCTATATAACACTAAAACAGGCTTAAAAACAATAAGTTAGCTTCCTGCTGTCTCGTTATGTCATTTCAGAAAGTCGTGACAGAGGCAAACTGTAAGTTTTGGAGGAAAGTTATGGGGGTGATACCACTGTAAAACACCAACCACGCCTATTGGACCAGGTTCGAATCGCTAGTCGCCAAAAGCACTTCAGTCCCAAAACGGAGAAGGCCTTCGTCTATTGGATCCGCCAGTTCATGCTTTTTAATAACAGACGTCATCCAAAAGAGATGGAGAAGAAGGAAATAGAGGTCTACCTCAATCACCTGGTAACCAGGCAAAGATCTACAAGCTGGATGAAATCTAGTTTCTACAGTTTAATAACCGTACTTGGGGTTGAGTATCTGGTATATCAATTAACGCCCTTGAAGCTCGGTCAACTCTCTTTTCAGCCTGTCACATACCAGTATCAGCCCCTCTTTCTCCTTGGTTAGTGTATCCAGATCATCACCCAGTAGTTCGATTGCGTTCTCCATGGTCTCACGCTCACGCAGCAGATCTTTGGTCTGCTGGGCGAGTTTCTCTGCTTTCTTGAGTTTGAATTCTGATGTTTTAAGCCTGTTTCTCAGCTCTCGGACCACGCTATCCGTATCCTCGTTAGATTGGCTCTCCATCTCCAGTTGCACTTCACGCAGGCCTTCGATCTCACGCTTCAGAGCGGTATTCTGCTCTTCAGCTCGTCGTAGTGCCTGTGCATCTTCATTTTCGGATTTGGCGGCATCAACTTCCTGACGCAGTAACTCATTTTCTTCTTGGGTAACCACTGCCTCCGCTTTCATTTTGGCAAGCTGATCTTCAATTCTTGACTTTGTTTCACGCAGATAGTGCCGGTCGCTGCGCAGTTTACGGATAGTGACATCTGTCATCTTTGATCCTTCCTTGATCTCCGAAAGTGATTTCTGAAGCCGCTCATTTTCCTCCCTTAGCTGGCTCACTGTGTTGTCACTGCTCTCCTGGTGATGCTCAAGCTGCGCCCGCAGGTTGATGACTTCCCCCTCCAGTTCGCGCCTGAGAGAGGTTAGTTCCTGCTTCGCCACCTGGGTTGCGACCTCGGATTCCGTAACCTTTTCCCACGCCTCTTGACTGGTCTTGAGTTCCTGTTGCAGTTCTGACAATGTCTCCTGTTGAATCCGCTCTGCCTCTGCGAGCTGTTTCCTTCTGTTGTCCAACATCTTTTTGGTACGCTTCAATAGATGTCGGAGACTATTGGTGGTCTTGTGTTCCTGCTCCAGCAGGGCCTCCTGCTCAATTCCCCTATCCCTTAGCTGGCCAGCCTCAGTACGGGTCGCTTCCAATTTATCATTAAGCCCTTCGATGACTGTCTCTAAGCGTGACTTTTCCTCTCTGGCTTGTTGCTTTTCGACTTCCAGGGCCTGATCCATCCGCTCCTGCAGTGTCTGGTATTCAAGCTGCGCCTGCTGCTGTGCTTCTTTCCGTTGACGATCTGCTTCAACATGGTCGTCCTGCAGCTTTTTATTGAGTTCGTCTATGCTTGCCTTAAAGCGTGTCTGCTCCTCTTTGGTATGCTGCTTCTCGGCTTCCAGTGCCTGGTTCATCCGCTCCTGCAGCGCCTGGTATTCCGTTTGTGCCTGCTGCTGTGCTTCGTTCAGTTGACGATCAGCTTCAGCATGATCAGCCTCCAACTGTTGATTGAGTTCTTCGATGACAGCCTTCAGGCGTGTCTGCTCATCCCTGGTATGCTGCTTCTCGGCTTCCACGGCCTGGTTCATCTGGGCCTGCAGCTTCATGGAATCGGCTTGGGACTGCTGTAGTCTTTCCTCCAGCTCTTCGCGCAATGAAACCATCTCATTTTGGTGCTTAAGCGCTGCATCTTTACCGGCTTGCTGCAGTGCGCTGAGTTCCTTCTCAAGGCGATGCTTGTGTTCTTCCATGGACTGGGCTTGATGAGCGAACTCCAAGGTACGTGAGGTTTCTATCTGCAGGTAATTGGCCAGATCCGCCTTATCCTGCTGCAGTTTTTGACGGGATGATTCCTTTTCCTGGCTTTCTTCCTGTGCGTGGGCTATTTGTTTACGGCTGTTTTCAAGTTCCTGCTCAAGTAGGAGCTGGTTTTGCTGCATCTGCTCGATGTTCTGTCGGCCTATATCTTCTCTTGCCTCGAGTCTCTCATGTAACTTGTCATCAGCGGTTGAGAGACGAATCTTGGCAATCGCAAGTGTCCGTTTCAGCAATCTGATTTCGATCATCCGCTGTTTGATCTCGGTATAGAGCTGTTGCCTCGATACGCTTGTATTCTCATCCGCGTTGAGACCGAAATAGATATTATTGTTGAGTGGTGAATCCTCCTGAATCTCAATCAGGTCATAATGAGTAGGTAGTTCTTTCCATCCGCTATCAAGTATGAAAAGGTCCTTTCCGCAATCTTGCAGCAGACTGGAAAAAGTAGCAGATTGGTCGAGTTCGGTGTCGAGTGCGACCGGATGGCCGGATGCACGTCTGAAAGTCTGGAGATGCTGTAACAAGATGGGCGATTCTATCGTGTCTGTATGGTTGACGCTTTCGCATTCTTTGAGGGTACTAACATCGAGCCAAAGGGGCTTGTAAGAACTGATAGGGCTTGATAAAGAGTGCCTGAATACCTGAACCAGGTCCTCACTGTTATGGGCCAGTATGATTAAAGAGCGGTGGTCTTGGTGGCTGATATTTGTCAGCCGAAGATCTCTTAGACCATAGGCGCTTGCCTGATCCCGTTCGTATGAATCTGTTCGCTGTTCAGGTTTCATGAGACTATACCTTGTCCATAACCGTTCCTAAAACTTTGAAGCTGGCTTTTCTGAATTGCCAGAACTTCTCAGGGCTGGTCTTTAATACAAACATCGGTTGTTTGTGAGCATTTTAGTTTTAACAGTCAGAACATCTGAGTCCATGATGCTTAGGCAATGGCAACACCATTCGCCGATCTTCCATGTTTTTATGGATTATATTTAGGAGTAGGGTTTTACTGATCTAACCCGGTCGATACATGCCTAAATCTGAAACACATCCTTGGTAGCATTGGATTTTTTTGAATTCGCCAATCATGGCAAAAATTACGCTTTTTATATATAACTCTACGGGTTGTCTAAATCAAGCGACTTTATATTTAATCTTGTTGGCTCTGCCGGCTCTTAGACAATTGAAAAAAAGTATGGATTTAAATCGGAATCTCAATGATATACGCTGGATACTTCATGCATAAGGTAGGCCTCAGTATATCTACCAAACAAGTATCTTGCCTGTTAATGGCTCATATCAAATATGCGTTTATTTCATGAAAGCTATTGTCTATACCCAATACGGCCCGCCCAATGTGCTTCAGATCGAGGAGGTCAAGAAACCCGTTCCCAAGGATGATGAGGTTCTGATAAGAGTACGTGCTGCAGAGGTAACCAAGACCGATTGTGAAATGCGTAGTTTCAATTTTCAGGTAAAGTGGTTTTTGCTACCACTAAGGTTGATGCTGGGGATTTTGAGTCCCGGGAAAAGGATACTCGGGGGTTATTTTTCTGGTGAGGTGGAAGCTGTTGGTAAAGAGGTAAAGCGATTCAATAAGGGAGATTCCCTATTTGGTTCAACCCAGCTACGGTTGGGAGCATATGCTGAATATTTAACCCTGCCGGAAAGCTTCACCTTGGTGGGCACGCCAAACAATCTTACATTTGCGGAAGCAGCAGCAGTGCCCCTGGGTGGATTGAACGCGCTCCATTTTATGCGCAAGGCCAATATCAAAATGGGAGAGAAGGTGCTGATCAACGGTGCCGGTGGCAGCATTGGAACCTTCGGTGTGCAAATAGCCAAGGCGATGGGGGCGGAGGTGACTGCGGTGGACAGCGGCATCAAGGAGGCCATGTTACGAGAGATTGGTGCCGATCATTTTATCGACTATACCCGACAGGATTTCAGCGAAGCTGGCCAAACCTATGATGTGATCTTCAGCATGGTGGCAAAGACTTCCTTTACAAAATGTATCAACCTGCTTAATTCCAAGGGGCGCTACCTGATCGCCAATCCACGTATAACAGATATGCTGAAATCGTTCATGGTCTCATTATTCTGTGACAAACAGGCGCTGTTTGCCTTTGCTCGAGAAACAGAAGAGGAGTTGAACACCCTGAGGGAGATGATAGAGCAGGGTAAAATCGGACCGACAGTTGATAGGGTCTACTCTATTGAGGAGGCAGCGGAGGCCCATCGTCATGTGGAGACAGAACAGCGGTTGGGATCTATCGTCATTTCATTGAATTAGTGTTAACAGGCCCTAGACTGCGGCTGAGCAAAGTGGGTAGCCAGCTATTTTTTGAGAGAATAGGCCATAGCGTAGTGAACCGGCATCGGGCATTCGATCTGTGATGGTGGTTGTGGCAGCGGTTGCGCGGCATCGATGGCCTTACCCGTAGCCTTTCGTAACAGGCTGTGAGGCCCTTTAATGGTCAGCTTTGATACCTTGCCGTCACAGGAGAGGTTGAAACTGACCTCGATCTTTCCCTCCATGTTTCTGCGGCGCGCAATGGTCGGGTAGTGTTTTTTCGCTTCTATCATGGCCAGCAGTTGAGCCAGATACTGTTCTCGCAGATCGACCTTGGGCTGGACCTCCGGAGGAGGTTGTGGTCTTGCTAGTGGTTTCTCCTCGGGAAGGGTGACCGGTTTCGTCTCAGCAATGACAGGCTTGGGTATGGGTTTGGTCCGGCGCTTCTTTTTGATTTGCGGTTTTGCTTTCGGCTTTGGTTTGGGCTTTGGTTTGACGACCTGTTTGACGATGGGTTCTGGTGGTTGTATGACCTCTGGGATGATTTCAGGGAGGGGTCTTTGAAATGTCAGTTGCACCAGCAGCGGTGGTTTCTCCAATTCTTCGATGGCCGCCTGTGTAATCATCTTGTCGGACCATTCTGTGACAAGCATGATATGCAATAGTAGTGAGAGCGATAGCGCCAACAGACGCCAGCCGGCGCTTGTTTTTATCATGGCTTCTCTGTGAGTATGTCAAGGGAATCAGCGCCGGCACTGCGTGCCGCATCGATTACCTTTACCCCAGCGCCAAAGGCGGCGGCCTGATCACCCTTTAACCGAACATGACGTTTGTTGGGGGCGTGCAGGGCGCCGCGCAGGGTCTCTTCCAGGTTATCTAATGTCGCGGCCCGGCCATCCACCAGCAGTTCGCCATTGGGTAGCAGGGTAACCTCAACCGTGTCATCTTCCACACTGGGTTGGCTGCTCTCCGCCAGTGGCAGTTGGATGTCAATGGCCTCGTCTTCGATAAAGTGAGCGGTGAGCATGAAAAAGACCAGCAGCAGGAAGACAATATCGATCAGGGGGGTGAGATTGAGTACCTGACTGGAGCGCCGCTTGAACTCATACTCCATCGGTGATGTTCTCCCAATGGTGAGTCTGTTGGGTCTCCGCAGCAGCCGTGGTTTCGTCACCGCGACGTTCAAGCAGCAATGCGATGCAGCGGCTCATTCTCTGTGCCCGTCGTTCCACGCTGCCTTCCAGAAAGTGCAGCATCAACAGCAGGGGAATGGCTACCGCCAGACCCACACCGGTGGTGATCATGGCTTCCCAGATGCCGCCGGCAAGGGCCTGGGCATCCACTTTACCCCCTGCTTGTTCAATAACCATAAACGCCTTGATCATGCCGGTGATGGTGCCAAGCAGTCCGAGCAGGGGGGCTGTATTACCCAGGATGCCAAGGGTTCGCAGGCCAAACTCCATGCGCTGGATCTCCTCGCCCCGCACCCTCTCCCCGACACCGCGAAGATCTTTCACCCCCTCTGATTGGGCCGCCACGATGGCATGGATGATATTGGCTTCCGGCCCCTTGAGCTCGGATATTTGCTGCTTTGCCTGTGTGTCATCGAGTAACTGTCCCAGCCTTGCAAGCCAGCTTTTAGGCAGTTGCCGCAGTCGCACGAAGAGAAAATAGCGTTCCATTATGATGGCCAGGCCGATGGATGAGTAGAAGGCCAGAATCCAGATGACCGGCCCGCCTTTGGCAAGCAGTTCAGTGATGTTCATGGTGTAATCCATCCAAATGCGGTGGCACTCCCGATCATGACGAGCAGTCCGACGCTGGTGTTTTCCAGGGCGGTTTGGTGGTGTGCCAGGTGAAATCTGATTTGATGTCCGAAATGGGCAACGCCGAAGGCGAAGATCAAACTTGGAAGCGCCACTGCCCCAAGGGCGAAGCCGATCCCGAGGGAGGCGCCGGCGAGGAGACTGGCGCTGGTGGCCGCGGCAAGAATGATGGTGGTCAATGGGGCACAGGGATTGAGCGCCATGCCGAAACCCATCAGATAGAGGCTGCCTGGCAGGCTGCTGTGACCAATTGGGCGACTTTCCAGTGCTGATCTGTTTTCAATTTTTACCGGGGCTGCCGTCGGGCAGGCCGATTGACATCCGCCACTGTCACGTCGCCAGAGTATGGAGAGGGCCACCAGAATCGTGGCGCCACCCAGGATCCAGCGAACCCAGGGCCCGGCAATCAGATCCTCCACCCAGAGCCCGGCCCAACCTGCCGCTCCCGCCAGCATGGTGTAACCGCTGATGCGACCCAGGGAGAATGGGAGCAGGGTGCGCCAGGCCCCGCGTATGCCATTGTCGCTGGTGGTGAAGACCGGTCCTAAATAGGGGAGGCAGGCGATATTGCAGGGGCCGGCACCGAAACTGAGTCCCAGCAGCAGTGCGGCACCGAAACTGAGACTGACCGGCTCGATGGGGATCATGACGATTTCGCCTCAGGTGCCGTGGGCCGTTTTTTGAACCAGGCGATGAGATTGCCCTTCTCCCATTGGGTCTGCTGTTTCTTGCGCCGCTTGAAGTATTGCGGACTGGCACTGAAGACAGGGAATACCGTGTATTTCAGTTGCAGCACGTCCTTCTCCGGACAGAACTCCACACAGCGGCCACACAGGGTGCAGTCCTCGAAGGTGACATTACGCCTCTCCATATCAGTGTGAATCTCATGGATATCCATGGGACAGGCCTTGGCGCAAAGACCACAGCGATCGCAACGGGGGGTGGCACTCTTGACCAGGCGCAGCAGGCCGATTTTGCGAAATACCGCATGCAGGGCAAGCATGGGACAGATACGGCAGAAGGGCTGACGTACGGTGAGTGCCAGTGCGATCATCAGACCGAAGATAAAATCCCCCAGCAGTGACATCACGATGGTGGTGGTGTTGGCGGTGTCGAGGTAGACCTGTGAGGTATCACCGGTGGCCAGGGTGGTGAGGATGCGGCTGGGGCAGATACGGCAGAAAGGATCGCCCAGATCGTGATTCAACATGCCCATGCCGGTTAGCAGGGGAAATGCGAAGACAAGCAGAAGCAGGATGAACCACTTCACCGGGCGAATTCGGCTGACCAGGCCCCTGGATAGGGACTCATGACGTTGCAATCCGAGTTTCTGACCAATGATCTGCAGGATCTCCTGAAAGGTACCCAGGGGACAGACCCAGCCACAGAAGGCCTTGTTGAGTATCACGAAGAGGACCAGGAAGGTCCCCAGGGTAATCAGCGTCGGCAGAATACCCATCATCAGGTTGCCGCCATTGGCAATGGTCTCCCCCAGCCGATGATCCATCTGGTGCTGGATCGGGATCAGGGTGCAGAGATCGGCACCCTGATGATCATAGGCACAGCTCAAGGCGGGGAGGGATCGGCTGATCTTGTCTTCCAGGTAGTACCCGGTAATCAGTCCACCATAGACGAAAAAGACAAATGTGGCGATCTGCACCAGTTTACGCAGCACGGAGAGGTTAAACAGACTGCTCATTTCGCATCTCCCGCCTTCTTAACGCGGCCGATGAAGCCACCGGCAATAAATCCGATACCGACCACCAGCAGTCCCAGCGGTGTCGACTGCCAATGCTCGGGCGAGACCCGATAGCCGGCGCTGAGCTGGGTGGTGAAACGCCGATCGTGCTGTAGGTATTCGCTGCTGACGGCAAAATCCCCCATTCTTCGATCCCGCTCCCCCTCCACCAATCCAGGAAAGTCGTCGGGGATGCGAAACTCCACCCGGCCTGTTGCATCGGTGGTGGCCGAGAGATGGCTACCGTTGGCGGTCTGCAGTTCGACCTTGTGATCGCCGATCGGTTGGCCCTGGAAACGCAGTAGAAATCCCCACGTCTGTCGCGAGTGGTAGCGATAGTGCTCCCGCGGGATCGGATCGGGGACGATCTCAAACTCGGTCTTCTGCTGGGCAGCCAGCCTGGAGGGGCTCTGTTTGCTGGGAGGACCGTGCCGGTACTCATAGCGGATCACCGCCTCCTTGTGATCACCCCAATCCTTCTCCGCCAGGATGGCGTGGTAATTGTCCATCCCGGTCTTGGGTAGGGTGACGCCACCATGTTCCAGGGTGAGCGGCTCGGTGGAGAGATCGGGCTTCCACAGGGTGATGCTGGCATTCTCGCCATTCTCCAGGATGATGCGTTTTTCCCCACCACGATGGTGGGAGGGCTCGGGGGCCGGGTTCTCTCCATCCGCCGCAAATGCCACTCCGGAGAGTGGCAGCAAAGAGACGCATATAAAGAAAGCTAACAGTCGCCTGTTCATTGGATCCATTCCTTAAAAGTTGTAGCTGTAACTCAGCATGGCGTTACGCGGCGAGGCTGCCGAGTAGGTCTTGTCGCCGCTGGTGCTTTTCTTCACTTCTAGGGCGTAGAGTTTGTCGAACAGGTTCTCCACATTCAGCGAAATGTTGTGAGGGCCGGCCTGGTAGCTCAACAGCAGGTTGGTGACAAAGTCGTAGCCAGCGTACTTTTCCGTATTTGCATTGTCGACGTAGTAGCTGCCCCAACTGTTGCTGCGCAATACCGCTTTGAATCCAGCCGGATGGCTATATCCTATGCCGAGACCATATTGTTGTCGCGGAATGAAAGGCAGTTGGTTGCCGGAACGATCGACTGGTGTCTGGGTTCTTCCTGTGCGCACCAACTCCTCAAAATCAGTGAAGCTGTAGTCACTGTAGGCAAAACTGCCTTCCAGCCAAAAATGACGGTCCAGGTCATAGCGTCCGCTGAGTTCAAATCCTTTCTTCAGGGTCTCACCGGCGTTTTGGAACTCGGTGGTAAGGTCTTCATTCAAGACTGAGACGATCTCATCACTGACCGTGGTTCGATAGAGGGCCAGGTCGAAGGACCAGGCTTGGGCCCGCCCTTTCACACCGACCTCCAGATTGCGCGCGGTGGCGGCATCGAGTTTGACGTTGCTTTGAATCTCTGACTCCGAGGGAACCTGACCCGATTGTGCGATCACGCCATACAGATTCAACAACCTGTTGAGTTCATAGGTCAGACCCAATTTAGGCGAGAAAAGATTGAAGGTCTTGTCGGTATTGGTGATCTCAGGATCGGCGAAGAAGGTATAGCTTGATGCACCCCAGCTATATTCACCATAAGCGGTGTTATCGATATCGAAGTGGTTGCGGTCGTAGCGAAAGCCGATGTCGATGCTGGTGCGCTGATTCGGTTGCAGGGTCTCCTGGATAAAGAAACCGTACAAGGTATTGGTCGCATCCTCCTCCTCGAGCAATTCACCCGCCTCATCGGAGTTGGTATGCAGAATGGTTTCCGGACCCATCGGATTCCAGGCCGGCGGTGGACTGGTTGTAAGATCCGCATAGGTGAATTTCTTCGCATCTTCGGTATGGTCGCGTCGGGCGGTCACACCGGCAACCAGGGTGCTTGGCCCCCAGAGTTGATGTCTGTAGGCAATCTCCAGATCGGTACCGATTACATCGGTGCCCGGATTATCATTGATTGCGCCGGTTACCGGATGGTAGTGATCCCAACGATTGGCATAGATACGTGGTTTCAGGGTCAGGTCTCCCAGCTCCTGTTCATAGCGGGAGTTGAAGAACCAGATCGTGGAGTAGCGGCCACTGTGCTGCCAGGGGCTGCTGGTGGTGTCTTTCTGCTCACCTGTATCGAGGTAACGCTCGAATTCACTCTCATCCATCGAGCCCGGTATCTGCAGATCCGCTTCGTGATAACTCAGTTCGGATTCAAGGGTGGCGCCATTGTCGAGCAGATAACCGTGTTTGAAGGCGAGCTGTTTGGATTCGAACTCGTTCCAATCCCGCCAGTCGTTGTCGCTCTTGCGATAGGAGGCGGTGAGGGAGAAGGCGTTGCTCTCATTGATGTCACCGGCCAGACGACCGTGCAGATTGCCCTGTCCGAACTGACCGACGCCCAGCTTGACCCGGTTGCTGTCGGTGTCGAATACGGATTTGGAGATGATCTGGATGGTGCCGCCGGCAGAACCGGCGCCGAACAGGGATCCCGGTCCTTTGGTGATCTCGATACGCTCGATGTCCTGGGTATCGATAAAATCGAAGCGGGAGAAGCTGTCCGGATCGGTCATCGGCACACCGTCGCGGATGACCATGATCTCACGCACCCCATAGTTGGCCTTCTGTCCGGCACCGCGAATGATCAGGCGGCTGTCGTAGGCGGAGTTTTTGGAGTTGATCAACACCCCGGGGCTGCCTTGAATGGCATCCTTGATATTGAACATCTTTTCGTTTTCGATGCGCTCGGAGTCGATCACATCGATGGAGCCGGCAACATCCTGGGTGCGTCGTTCGACCCGGGATGCGGTGACACTGATGACATCATACTCTTGGTCACTGTCAGGTGCTGTGGTTTGGTCTTCTTCTTCTGCAAAACCGCCGTGATGAAAAAGAACTAATAGGAGAATGAGGGGGTAATTGATCTTATTCTTTCTTGGTAAGCGTTTCATACAACTTCATATCCGAATCTATCAGGCAGAGGATCACCTCAATGTGCCTTTTACCTGGGGAAAAACAGTGCATCCATGGACAGTGATTCAAGATACAGAGGCAAATAGTGGACCAATCACTAAGCTCTAGATTTGTAAGTGATTAATAGATTGGGAAAGCTGAGGATATGGGGCATATCACCCAATAACGGGTCATATCGCATGAAGTTGTCTGGATCAGCCTCAACCGTACTTCAGCGGTGGCACAGGATCGGACCCATGGCCAGGGTAAGGCCTTAGGGAAAAAAGTTACAAGCCTTGAGGCGCGTCAATCGAGATATTCGTAATTATCACTCGGCAGTTCGATCTCCGCCAGATTGGTATCCGGTGCGGCCAGGTCGTTGACCAGCATACCCCGGCCGCTGATGGAGTAGATATAACTGTTCATCGCGTCATCGCCGACAAAGAAACTCCTACGTACATTCTCCGGGTAGTAGAATCTATCGCTGTCTGAATCCAGATAGAAGATGTCATGGTCGATGGCGGCATAGGATTGGATACCTGCTTCGGCAGTGACTCTGAACAGTTCCAATCCGTTGAATATGTCGCTGTAACCATAAGTGGTGCCGGTTAAGGAGTTGCCCCATTCCGTTATAGGGATCGCCAACATCTTCTCCTGCTCGAACCAGGTGAAGGCGTGGTGGTTGTAGGCGGCTTCGGTGTAACTGCTGCTGCCTACAAGATGATCGTATAACAGCGTTGGTTGGGCGAAATCACTGATATCGAACAGGCTGAGCTTGATACTGCTGCCTTCGCGGCCCACGGCAAGGATCATATCCCCCTCGATGGGGTGCAGGTAGGTGGAGAATCCCGGCACTTCCAATTCACCCGCAACCAGCGGATTCCGGGCATCGCTGAGATCCAGGGTGATCAGGGGGTCGATCTGTTGGAAGGTCACCACATAGCCCTTCTCATCATCGAAGCGCACCGCATATACCTCTTCACCGGGTTTGCCGAGACCCTCCAAATAGGCGCGCTCTGCCAATTGCTCTCCCGATTGGGCCAGTACATACAGTCGGTTGTTTGTTTCCCATGACCACCAGTTGCGCTCAGACGTCACCAGGCGCAACGCACCCTGGTGTTCATCCATGGCGAATTGATTCAGCAGATGGCCCTCGACACGACCACTGGCAAGATATTGGGGGGACGATTGAAGACTGAATTTATGGATGGTGGTGGTAACTGTCTGATCAGCGCCCCCCATTATTACCGGCAACCAGATCCAGGCATAATCCTCCGTACTGGCGATGTAGAGGTTCTCCTGATTGGCATACACCAAACCGGTGTTGCCCAGTATGGTCTGGCTGGAAATATCCGCCAGCGGGTTTGCCAGATCGAAATTGAGAATGGTCAGGGTGCCGGTGCCATTGGGGATCTCGGGCCGGTAGATATCGTCACAACCACAGATTGCCGAAGTGGCGGGTTGACTGGCTGTTCCGGGCGCTGTGTTGTCGGCCTGTATGGGCAGCAGCGCATCGATCTCCACATTGGCCGGATCATCAAGGGCAGGATTCAGATCCAATAGTGCGCTCACAATCATATAGACCTGCTGACCGATCCTGCGCGCATCCACATAGCTCGATTCGAATACGCTCTCCCTGATCAGGGCAGGTTGCTCTGGATCGGTGACCCGGAACAGGGATACCTTGGTCATCTGGTAAACCCTGGGTGCGAAATCCGCTGCAAGACTCTCGGCGAATTGCGGGTAGCTGGATTGGGTCAGATCACTCACCACCCAGACCATATCCTCATACAGGAACAGTGCCCTGGGCGTGCCATCGATCGCTGTTCTCGATAGCTCCTGGCTCTGGGCCGCAGGCCAGGTTTGCAGGACCACCAAATTCCCCCCGGAGAGCAGATAGGTGTGGTTTCCATCGGTCTTGATGAAGTCCGCCTCATCCACACCGGCGACCTGATTATTGGTGCCGGTAACACTGTTGACGGAGGGTTGTGACTCGGTCTGCCCCGCATCGAAATCCGGCAGCGGGGCGGGTCCAGAGATGGGTGCGCTGCTGAAATCACTCCCGGACGAGGCGCCTGCGTAAGATAAAAGCTCATTCTGCTGTTGATTGGTATCGATCAGAAATGACTTAACCTCATCACAACTATCGAATCGGGTCAGCTGCGCCTCGTTGAATAGATAGACATAGTCGCTATCGGTCGGTAGCTCTATCTGTGCCAGGTTGACATCCGGTGCGGCGAGGTCGTTTACCAGTAATCCACGCTCGCTGATGGAGTATAGATAACTGTTCATGGCCTCATCAGAGACAAAGAAACTCCTGCGGATGCCCTCGGGATAGAGCCATCTCGAGTTGTCTTGATGTTGATAGAAAATATCGTGGTCAATGGCGGCATAGGGTTCTATACCCTGCGCTGCGGTGACCCTGAACAGCTCCAGCCCATTGAATATGTCATCCGTATCGAACACCGCTTCCAGTGCCGAGCTGTTCCAATGGGTGACCGGGATCGCCAGCATCTGCTCCTGTTCGAACCAGGTGAAGGCATGATGGTTGTAGACAGCCTCGGAGTAACTGCCGGCACCGATCAAATGTTCACTGAGCAACGCCGGTTGGGCGAGATCACTGACATCGAACAGGCTCAGCTTAATACCGTTGGTAGCCGTATCCTGACCGATGGCGAGAATCAGCTCCCCCTGGATGGGGTGCAGATAGGTGGAGAATCCCGGTACCTCCAGTTCACCCGCGACAACTGGATTACTGGCGTCACTGAGATCCAGGGTGATCAGGGGGTCGATCCGTTCAAAGGTCACCAGGAAACCCTTATCCTCATCGAAGCGCACCGCATACACGCTCTCTCCAGGTTTGCCCAGACCCTCCAGCCTCGCACGCTGTATCAATTGGTCACCGGATTGTTCCATGACATAGAGTCGGTTTTCAGGATCGGCATCTGTCCACCAGTCCTGTTCGGTGGTCACCAGGCGCAATACACCCTGATACTCATCCATGGCGAACTGGTTGAGCAGATGACCATCGACACTTCCGCTGGCAAGATATTG
>NATW01000152.1 GCA_003094555.1 gamma proteobacterium symbiont of Ctena orbiculata | reverse complement strand
ATTCCTTGGCAGCATGGATGGTGTTTTCAATATCCTCGTCACTATGGGCAGCAGAGACGAATCCCGCCTCGAATGCGGAGGGTGCCAGATAGATGCCCCGTTGTAACATGGCATGATAAAAGGCCTTGAAACGGCTCTGGTCGCAGGCAGTTGCGCCGGCATAATCGCTAACCCCGGCGGCGTTGCTGAAGAACAGGCCGAACATACCCCCCACATGATTCTCCGCCAGTGGAACATCTGCCGCCTTGGCCTGCTGCATGATCCCGCCCACCAGTTTTTCCACCTTTGTGGATAAGCGAGCGTAGAAACCTGGCTCGGATATCAGTTCCAGGGTCTTCAGCCCGGCGCTCATGGCCACCGGATTGCCGGAGAGGGTGCCTGCCTGGTAGACCGGACCCAGGGGGGCGATCTTTTGCATGATATCGCTGCGGCCGCCAAAGGCGCCTACCGGCATGCCGCCACCGATCACCTTGCCCAGGGTGGTCAGATCCGGAGTGATACCGTAGTGGGCCTGGGCGCCACCCAGGGCGACGCGAAAACCGGTCATCACCTCATCGAAGATCAATACCGTGCCATGCTGGTTGCAGACCTCACGCAGGGCTTCGAGAAAACCGGGCAGCGGCGGGATGCAGTTCATATTGCCCGCCACCGGTTCCACGATAATGCAGGCGATCTGGTCACCGATCTGGCTGAAGGTGTCGCGCACCTGCTGGCTGTCATTGAAGTTCAAGGTGATCGTGTGCTCAGCCAGGGTGGCCGGTACCCCGGGGGAGGAGGGTTCGCCCAGGGTCAGCATGCCGGAACCGGCCTTCACCAGCAGTGAGTCGGAATGGCCATGATAGCAGCCTTCGAATTTCACGATCTTGTCACGTCCGGTAAAGCCCCTGGCAAGACGAATCGCCGACATGGTGGCCTCTGTACCGGAGCTGACCATGCGTACCAACTCCATGCTCGGCACCAGTTCGCACACCTTCTCCGCCATCTGGTTCTCTAGCTCAGTGGGAGCGCCGAAGCTGAGGCCCTTATTGATGATCGAGGCCACCGCATCGATCACCTCATGGTGTGAATGACCGAGGATCATTGGCCCCCAGGAGCCGACGTAATCGATATATCTCTTACCGTCCGGGTCATAGATATAGGGTCCAGCGGCGCAATCCACAAAGACCGGCTCACCGCCCACCCCATGGAAGGCCCTGACCGGTGAATTGACACCTCCCGGTATATGTTTCTGCGCCTGGGCAAAGAGTTCATGGGAACGGCTCATCGTGTTTTCTCCTCCGGCTCGAATAGTCTTGATAGTTGACGGCTGGCGGCTTGGATATCCGTCTCACCGAATACCCCGTGAATGACAGCCAGCATGTCCGCACCTGCGCTGATCAATGGGGCGCCATTCTCCGGCGTTATCCCGCCGATGGCAACCAGGGGGAGGCCGAGTTCGGCTTTGGCCCTGGTCAGAAGCCCCGGCTGGGCCTGTACCGCTTTGGGTTTGATGTGTGAGGGGAAAAACCGTCCGAAGGCGATATAGTCGGCGCCGCTGGCTGCCGCAATGCGGGCGAGATCAAAGCGGTTGTAGCAGGAGACGCCGATGATCGCATCCTCTCCCAGGATATTCCGCGCGGATGATAGTGGGTCATCTTCAGCGCCCAAGTGGACACCGTCGGCCCCGACCTGGTCTGCCAGAAACACATCGTCGTTGATGATCAGCAGCGCCTCATGATCCCTGCACAGGCGTTGCAGAGCGGTGGCTTCTGCCAGGCGTTGGGAACTGCTTGTGCATTTATCCCGATACTGGATGATAGCGGCGCCACCGAGTAGTGCCTGTTCCACGTGCTGCAGCAACTGTTGTTTGGGGCTGAGTCCCGTGTCGGTAATGGCATACAGACCCCGTAATCGGGAACGCTTATCAGGCTTCATGCTGGGGTGGATTTCTCAATAGCCGTCCAGGGATGGATTGGCATTTTCCCGTCTTGAAGCTATGGGTCAATGTCAACCAGCTGTACTCCAATCCCTGTTCGACCGCTGTCAGTAGTGTTTCACCCCGGGCCAATCTGGCTGCGATGGCTGATGCCAGGGTACAGCCGGAGCCGTGAAACTCACCAGCGAGCCGTCGCCAGGAGGAGCGGATGGGCGGGTTACCGGTCCGGTAGAGATGGTGAGTGATCTCATCTCCCTGATCCGGTGCATGGGTGCCGGTGATCAGCACTGCATCTGTACCGAGATCGAGTAACCGGCGGCCCATATCGTCATGCGCGGCTGCTCCCTTCAGCCCGGTCAATTGCACCGCCTCGGGTATGTTGGGTGTGATCAGGCGACATAGGGGGATAACCGTCTGGGCGATATAGTCGATCAATCTTTTATTGGCGAGTTCACTGCCACCTCCCGCGGCCAGCACCGGATCGAACACCACAGGGATTGTCGGATGTTTGTGCAGCATCTCCACCACGGCCTCTGCTGCAGACAGGTTGCCGAGCAGGCCGATCTTGATGATGGCTACCTGGCAGTCTGCCAATGTCACACTGATCTGGTCCTGTAGTGTCGCGGGAGCAATAGGAATCAACTGCCTGACATTGCAGCTGTCCTGGATGGTCATGCAGGTGAGGGCGGTGGCGGCGTGGCAGCCATTTACCCCGATGGACTCGATATCCGCCTGAATACCGGCACCCCCCCCGGGGTCGTGTCCGCCGATGGCTAAAACCACGGGTAGTTGAGGTGATTTCTCATTCATAGCCGAATTGTATCCACTTAATCGTCATGGGTGTGCTTTTTCTTGCGCCTACTGTAACTAAGGGGTTGTGGTGGCCAGAAAACCCTATATCCTAGGCCGCCGCACCCATTGGGAGATATATTTTTTCAATTGAAACGGGAAGATGGATTAAGGGTTTTTCCTAGGATTGAGCGCTATCACTGCTAGACTCAGGGGGTGTGAAGCAATTGAATAGAAGTAATAAGCAGTCCATCGGTTATCGGTAAATCACTGGCTCGGGGCCAAAGTTTGCGGGCATTAGACGAGAAAAAGACTGTGAGGAAATGAGTGATGAGTCCACAGATTGAAGAACTTCAAGCGTTGGCACGCAACTATTGTGAATTGGTTGAGAGCCTGCAGGATGGAAATACACAGTGGTTACAAGAGGTGGCCAGCCTGTTGCCACGTCTGCATGCAGCGGTGGCGGCACTCAATCTACCAACCCCACGCAATAACCATTACACCGCAGCTGATCTGGATGCCAGGTTTGAACTCTATACCTATCTGCGGCAGCTACTGGGTGAACGGGACAGTTATTGGATGGAGTATGATGTGGCTGGTGACGGTCAAAGCATGAGTGGCAGTCTGGCGGATGACCTGACCGATATCTATTGCGAGCTGAAGAGTGGACTCAACATGCTGGACGGACATCCCCAGCAGGCAGTCGAGGGGTGGCACATGGGATTCCACCTCCATTGGGGACAGCATCTTCTGGATGCGGAACGCCACCTGTATGATCTGAATGCACGTAATCAGCTAGCCACCTGAGTGCCCTACTGGCTGTCTGAATCCCAATAAAACCAACTTTCTTTCTATGTTAATTGGCATAGGGTTACCATTTCTTGATAATATGGTAGCTAAACGACCATATTGAATTTAGGAGATTCGGCATGAATTTAACTGCCCTAAGCGAAAGCGACCTGACCCTGACCAGCACGGCCCAGAGCAAAATGGGTGAACTGTTTCAACAGGTCGATGAGAATATCGAGGGTGTCCGGGTATTTGCCACCCCAGGCGGATGCAGCGGTATCAGCTTCGGTATGACCTTCAGTGATGCGATCAATGACAATGACGGTGTATTGGAGTGTGACGGTTTCAAGGTAATTGTCGATGATGGCACCCTGGAGTACCTGCGTGGCGTGGAGATTGACTTCATCGATCAAGGTGATGGCAATGCCAGTTTTGTGTTCAACAATCTACAGCCGGTGGGTGGTGGTTGCGGTACCTGTGGCTCATCATCGGGCGGTGGATGCGGTTAGGAAACACCCTGTCAATGATCTAATTCTGAATTGGAGAAGGGCGACTCGGGCGCAAGGATGCCCGCCGAATCAGATACTGCATTTCCCATAAGAACCGTGTCCAGCGACCCTGGCACGGTTTTTCTTTGTATGCTGGGTAGGGCTTTGTGATGAGCGATGGCGTTGTGGAGCTGTTGGTGGTGGGTGCGGGTATCAGCGGCCTGGGCATGGCGCTGATGGCCAGGCGCCATGGTGTCCAACCGCTGATTCTTGAGGCGGGTACCCATATCGGCGGCGCCATAAACAGCCACAGATTCAACACCGACGAGGGTAGATTCTGGGCCGAACTGGGTGGCCATACCTGTTACAACAGTTATGGCAATCTGCTGCAATTGCTGGAGGAGAGCGGCCAGCTGGATAAGCTGAAACCGAAACGAAAATTACGCTATTGGATTCAGGCCGGTGATCGCTTGACTTCCATTCCCTCCCAATTGAACTATTTTGAGCTCCTCGGGGTCCTGCCCCGCCTATGGACGAGCAAAAAGTCGGGGCGCACCGTGGCTGAATATTTCGGCCGCATCATGGGACGGCGCAACTTTAAGCAGGTCCTGGGCCCAGCCTTGGATGCGGTTGTCTGTCAACCGGCCGCCGATTTTCCCGCGGATGCCCTGTTCCGCAAAAAACCGAGACGCAAAGAGATTGTCCGCAGCTATACCGGACCCGAGGGACTCCAGTCGTTTATCGAGGGGATATCCGCAGGGCTCGAGATTCGCTTGAACAGCCCGGTTGTCGGGCTGGAAAAGGGTGATGGTCACTACCGGGTGCTGACCCCGAACGGGACCATTCATGCCAAATATGTAGCCTTGGCGGTGGCACCGGATGTAGCGGCAAAGATAGTGTCGGGATACATGCCGGCGCTGGCCGCGCGTCTGCAGGAGATCGAAATGGCTGCAATCGTAAGCCATGCCGTACTGCTGAGGACGGAGCGGGTTAAACTGCCGTTACTGGCAGGTATCATCGGCGTCGCTGACGATTTTTACTCGGTGGTTTCAAGGGATCTGGTAGCGGATGAGAACTACCGGGCCTTTACCTTCCATTTCCGCCCGGACGGTCTGGATGAAGCGGGTCGATTGACGAGAATCAGTGAGGTGTTGGGGGTGGACCAGGACCAGATCGATTCCCATCTCAGTTGCAGCAACCGATTACCCGCCTTGCGTTTGGGACAGGCAGAACGGATTGCATGGATCGATAAGGCCCTGCAAGCCGAATCCCTGGCACTAACCGGGAACTGGTTTTCCGGGGTCTCCATCGAGGATAGCCTGATCCGTTCCCGGCAGGAGTGCCACCGCCTGTTTGGCACGGCAGGTTGATCCGCTCTCAGGCACGCCCTGATCTCTGCCTGGTCAAGAGCGGGGAAGGCTCAGGGTGAGAGTTTCCGGTGCTAGGCAGACCTTGTCGTTACAGGCCTGCAGGCGAATCTCCAGGGGCAGCGCCAAGGGCGCGGAGGAGGTGTCATCCATGATTGATACCAAGGCCTGCAAACGCACCATGCCACTGAATACGGAGAGGGGTTGCTGCTGAAAAGCGAGCCGCTGACGCTCTCCCTCGGGGTAGGTGACCGGCCCCATCCGCCATCCCTGTGCCCTATCCGATAGACTCATCCTGGTGGCGATCAAATCTTTCGTCATGGGTTGGTCGGAGTTGATGTGCCAGCCGTTCGGGATATCGATATCAACGTTCAATAGCAACTGCTTCCCATTGGAGGTCAAGGCACCCTCGATCCTGACACCTCCCTGGGCGGCATAGGTCAGCGGACCAAGCTCCCCGTGCCGATGGTTGGCCACTGCGGTCAACAGATAGCCGTAGCTGGTTGGGTTGCCCTCGATTGAGGGTGCGAAACGGGCAATCAGGGCATCTGTCAGGCGGCGATAGTCCAGTTTGCCGGTGCGTTGCCAGAGGCGTTGCAGGAGATGAATGGCAACCGAACTGCCGGATGGCATGGCATTGTCCGAGCCGTCGTCCTTGGGGCGTCCCATGGCAGTGATGCCGCTCTCGGCCTCACTCATGAAAAAGCCGTCGTTGTCCGCATCGAGAAAGCGACTGATCAAGGCTTGTGCCAACTCCTCGGCCCGCTGCAGCCATTTGGTATCTGCGGTCAGGTCATAGAGGTAGAGCAGGGCCTCGGCGAGATAGGCGTAATCCTCTTGGACTGCGGCTATGGAAGACTCGCCGTCCAGGTGTACACGCCACAGCATGCCTTTGTCGCGTCGGTTGTGCCGCCACACAACCTCAGCCGCCTTGATGGCCGCCTGGCGATACTCCGGCTGGTCCAGGATTAGGGCGGCCTGGGCGAATGCGGTGATCATCATGCCGTTCCAGGCGGTAACGATCTTATCGTCCCGCAGGGGCGGGGGGCGACGCTTTCGAACCTGTAACAATTGCTGATTGATACGATCAAGCTGTTGTCTCAGGGGTGCGATCTCCAGATCGTGCTGTTCGGCATACTCCTCCAGTCCCTGCTGGAGGTGGAGGATATTACGCCCTTCGAAGTTACCCTGGGGGGTCACCCCGTATAGATCATCGGCCAGTTTGGCCTCCTGTGGTGCCAGGGCTGCCGTTATCTCAGCCGGGGTCCAGGTGAAGAATAGACCTTCTTCGCCCTCGCTGTCCGCGTCGGTGGCGGAGTAGAACCCCCCCTCGGGCATGGTCATCTCCCGCAAAACGTAGTCCAGGGTCTGGGTGGCCACGCGGCGGAATTGCTCCCGACCGGTCAGTCGCCATGCCAGAAGATAGACGCGGCTCAGGTGGGCCTGGTTGTAGAGCATCTTCTCGAAGTGAGGGACCAGCCACTCATAATCGGTGGAGTAGCGGTGAAAACCGCCCCCTACCTGGTCGTAGATGCCACCCCTAGCCATATGATCTAGGGTGGTTTCGAGCATCTGCAGCGCCTGTTTGTCATCCCTCCTTTGGGCCTGATCCAGGAGCAGGTAGAGCCAGGGTTCACGGGGGAATTTGGGTGCCTGACCGAAGCCGCCCTGGATTTCATCGAATGTGCGATGCATGCCCGCCACCGCAGTCTCGATGACAGAGTCTTCCAACGCCCTGGCCAGACCCTCGAGACTGTTGTTGGCCTCAACTGCTGCTGCCACCTTATCGGCTTGTTCCTCGATTTCACTGCGACGCTCCTGCCAAAGCTGCGCTATCTGCTGTAGCAGTGAGGCGAACTGTTGCGGCGTGTAGTAGGTGCCGCCGAAAAATGGTTTGCCCTGGGGGGTGAGAAAGGTGGACATGGGCCAGCCGCCATGACCGGTCAGCAACATCACCGCCGTCATGTAGACCTGGTCCACATCGGGGTGGCTCTCCCGATCGACCTTGATGGGGATGAAATGCTCGTTCAGAAAGGCGGCAATGGTGGTATCTTCGAAGCTCTCCTTCTCCATCACGTGACACCAGTGGCAGGTGGAGTAGCCGATGGAGAGGAAGACCGGCTTGTGCTCCTGTTTTGCCCGCGCAAAGGCCGCATCCGACCAGGGATGCCAATCCACCGGGTTGTGAGCATGTTGCAGCAGATAGGGGGAGTCCTCGAGGATCAGGCGATTGATGTAACGGGGTGAACCGTCCTCCTTGAAGTGCTCCGTACGCGGACGGTAAGCGATGCCTTTGGCGATGTAGGCTGCCTTGAGTTTCTGCTCCATTTGCGGTGACCTTTCCAGGTGATAGGATTGAGAGAGAGCAGGGTTGACCAGACCCAGTAACAGGCCAAGCAGGAGGGTGATTGCCTGTACTGACATCAACTACCGTCCCAGATCACAAAGTTTGTGATCGCGGCGCCACAGGGAGATCGGACTATCTTCAGCGGCAGTGTTGCAGCCCCATTGATCGATGCGGGTTCCATCGGTCGCTCAATAGCTCAGTTTGACCGGCTGCTCCATGGGTAAAGTCTGGTTTGCAGACCACTCCTGGGTGGAGCCGTCATAGAGCTTGGCTTGGTGATTGCCCAGGATCTCATGGGAGACGAACCATCCCAGGGCAGCCCGGTTACCCGTATGGCAGTAGTTGATTTGATCCCCGCTCAATGCAACCTTGCTCGCTGCATAGATGCGTTGCAGATTGTCTGCGCTGTGGAGCTTGCCACTGCCATTCACCGTCAACCAGTCATAGTTGAGGTGGAGTGCCTGGGGCAGTCTGCCGGCCCGCTGCTTGCCGCCAGCGCCATAGATACCGAGATATTCGGCCCTGGTGCGGTTATCCACGATCTGGGTGCCGTTGTTGATTGCCGTTTTGATATATTCAGCATCGGGATTCATCTGCTGGCGATATTTGGCAGTGAATTTCGCAGCTTTCAGTTGGTTGTTTCCCTTTTCCAGGGGATAGACCCGTTTCTCGGCATAGCCCACCAATCCACCGTCGAGGATCGAGACGAGATCATGGCCGAGCACCTTGAACGTCCAATAGACCCTGGCGGCTGTGGCCATATCCCCGGCACTGGCACCAAGGGGGATTAATACCACGTGACTGTTGTTGTCTATGCCCAGCGAACCGATCAGTTTTTCAAGCACGGGTACCGGTGGCATATTCTTGAGTTGGCCCTTTTTTTCAACCCGCCATTGGGCATAGTTGGTATTGATTGAACCGGGGATATGAAAACGCAGATAGTTCTGATTTTCCTGCAAATCGAGCAAAACAAGCGCAGAGTTGTCTCTATTATCGTGCACCCATTGCGGGGTTACCAAGGGTTCTACCGCTGCTGCCAGTATGCCTGGAATGATCAGCAGTAACAGCATAAGGGAAGGTTTCATATCGGCTTCCTGTTTTTTTGTCAATTGAACATTGGGTCAAATACAGTGCAGCATGATTGCATCTATCAACACTAAGATCGATATCATGAATGAAAGTTGCGTGGTTGGTTAGGCCAAGTAAACTGCATCAGTTGTGTGGATTTCACACCCTGCTGTGTCAGAATAGCGGGAATAAGGAGCAATTGGACAGTATGAGATTAAAAGTAGGATTCATCTTGTTGTTACTTGTGGGTATGTCCGGGGGGCTGTTGGCGTCAGACTTTGAAGACGCCATGGATGCCATGACCAATGGTGAGCACCACAGTGCCTATAGAGGCTTCAAGCGTTTGGCGACAAGAGATCATGTCAAGGCCCAGTACCAACTCGGCATGCTGTATATCTTTGGCAAGGGTGTGGAACAGAATACGCATCAAGGCATCACATGGCTGAAAGAGGCTGCAAGCAACGGCTCCTATATGGCGGCTAACGAGCTTGGACAGATCTATCTGTCGGGCAAGGATGTGGAGATCGATGAAAATGAGGCGATCAAGTGGTTGGAACTGGCCACAGAGATCGCGGAACAGAATGAGGGGGAGGCCGAGGATGGCTGTGACTAGCCACCCAGCCAAGGCATGAAATTCAGCGACTTCGGTTTCGAGGAAAACCCCTTCACGATAACCCCTGATCCCAGGTATCTCTATCTCAGCAGGGGCCACGAAGAGAGCCTTGCCCATCTGATATATGGCACGGGTCCGAATGGGGGGTTCGTGCTCCTGACTGGCGAGGTGGGTACCGGCAAGACGCTGCTGCTGCGCAGTCTGTTGGCGCAACATCTGGATAATGTGGATATTGCGCTAATCCTCAACCCGCGTCTCTCCCGGCGTGAATTCATCGCAACTATCTGCGACGAACTGGGGATTGAATATCAGGGTCCCCCCTACTCCTTGAAAATACTCATCGACATCCTCGCCGATCATCTCCTGAAGACCCATGGGGAAGGAAAACACACAGTACTGGTTGTGGATGAGGCGCAGAATCTGAGTCCGCGGGTATTGGAGCAGGTGCGTCTACTGACCAACCTGGAGACCTCCCGGCACAAACTGTTACGTATCATTCTGGTGGGGCAGCCGGAGCTGCAACAGATGCTGGAACGCAAGGAGATGCGACAGGTGGATCAGCGCATCACGGCGCGCTACCACCTGTTACCGCTGAATGCTCAGGAGACAGGTCGCTACATCGCCCACCGGCTTGCCGTGGCAGGGGTTCGCGAGGACCTTTTCACGCCCATGGCGTTACGCCTGATACACTATTTCTCCGGCGGGATCCCGAGGGTGATCAATGCCATCTGTGAGCGGGCGATGTTGGCGATCTATGCGTCCGGTAGACAACGAGCCGGTGTCAGGCTGGTATGGCGTGCCTCTCGGGAGGTTAAGGGGAGGCGCTTTGGCCATCAGCGATGGCTCTGGGGTGGTGCTCTTCTGATCCTCATCCTGGGGATTGTGGGTATTTGGTATAGCCTGACACCTCTGAATAAGGTTCCTGCACCTCTCGAAGAGGTAAAGATAGAGGAACCGGCGATCCCTGAATTACCCGCTGTGGCGGAACAACCTAAGAGAGTGGAGATACCCACCCTGCCGGAAAGGCAGGCCGATCCTGAAAAGATTGCCCCCATCCCTTCCCTGGAAGGTGTGTCTGAAAGCGAAGTGAGTGAATCTGTGCCGGCGTCATCCCCTGCTATGGAAGTGGCATCACCAGTGGATGACTTCAAACTGGCGACACTATTCAGTCAACCGCAAAACCGGGTGGATGTGTATCAGGCGCTGCTTACTCTTTGGGATGGGTCAAAACAGTTTCATGACGCTACGCCACCTTGTCAGCAAATACGTCAATTCAATTTGCGCTGCTTGATTTCAAGTTCGGATTGGACCAATCTGCTGGGTCTAAACAGACCCATGCTGCTGCAACTCAAGCAGGATAAACAGAGACGCCTGCTGCTGTTGAAACATGTGGATGATGAGTGGCTTCTGGTCAATAGCGGCACCCAGGAAGGGGTCATAACCCGCACCGAGTTGATGCGCTACTGGACCGGTGGCTACATCATGATGTGGCGGCCGCTGGCGGAAATCGCCCTGATCGGCGAGGGATCATCCGGGAACGCGGTCACCTGGCTGCGCAAGCGTCTGCAGCGAGTGGATGGAATCGAGCCGCGGGTGACGGGGGGGGTGGACCGTTTCGATGCCCAACTGGAGGGGCGCTTGAAGGCGTTTCAGCGAAAGCAGGGTTTGGCGGCAGATGGGGTTGCCGGTCAACAGACCATGATCCATCTGAACAATCTGCTCATCCCGGCGGGGACGCCGACCCTGATCTCAAGCCAAGATCTGGCGGGGGGGTGAGATGTCGCTGATTCTGGAAGCGCTGAAAAAGGCTGAACGCCAACATAAACTGGGTGAAGTCCCAAGGATCAATCCCGACACTGAACAACCGGGTTCGACAGCCTCCCACCGGCTGGGATGGCTGATGTTGGCGCTGTTTGCCCTGATCCTGCTCGGGGTCGGCGTCTATCTGGGGAGTAGTAGTTGGCTGACGCCGCAACGGCAACCCCATGAGCCTCCTGTCTCCCACGCCGAACCCAGCCAGCAGGATAGTCAGCCCAAGTCCGCGCCCGAGAGGGTGGCGCCACTCGGGAGCGGGGAGGCGACCAACACCCCGGATCCACTTCAATCAACCGCACCATCCCAGGTGACGGAAGAGCCACCAGCGGCTATATCCACACCTCAAGAGCAGGAGATCGAACCAGCCCAGGAGGTGGTGGCCGAGCCACCGCCACCGCCTCGACCACCAAAGCCCCTGCATGAGATGCCGAGTGGTTTTGTTGCCAACCTGCCTTCCATGAGCATCGATATCCATAGTTACGACAAGCGTGCGGCAAAACGCTATGTGCTGATCAACATGGAGAAATATCGCGAGGGAGACTATCTTGCCGAGGGGCCGAAGTTGGTAGAGATCCTACCCCAGGGGGCGGTCATGGAGCATATGGGAGAGCGGTTCATCTTGCCCATTGGTAACCAGTAAAGGACTGGCGCCACTACAGGGTTTGGGTTCTGGCAACAGCCCATACATCGATGCGTTTCGCACCTGCTTTTTTCAACACCTTACTGAGCTCGGTCACGGTCGCACCTGTGGTGATCACATCGTCCACCAGCACCAGGTGGGTGCCCTTGACCTCCGCGCAGGCCTGAAACGCATTCACCAGGTTTTTTCGCCTCTCCTGCCTGCTCAGTTCCGATTGAGTCTTGGTCGCTTTTATGCGTCGGCAGAGTCGCCAGTCATAGGGCAGGCGGTAGTGTTTGGCCAGTATGCGAGTAAGTTCGACGGATTGGTTGAATCCCCGTTGTCGCAGGCGCAGGGGATGTAACGGAACGGGGACCAGGATCTCTGGTCTTTCATGTTGGTCATCCAGGCGTTCCATAAGCAGTCCGGCCAGGGGTTCGGCAAGATGAAGTTTTTGATGAAATTTAAACATCCCGATGAGGCGATTGACCGGCGGCTCATAGGTGAGAGCGGCGATGGTTTTTGTATAGGGTGGTTGTCGTTTGATACAGCGACCGCACAATTGCCGGGATGCAACATGAGCTGGCAGCGGAAGCGCGCAACATGGGCAGGCGTGGTGATTGAAAGGCAGGCTATTGTGGCAGGCAGGGCAGAGATGGCATGGGAAATCGCCCTTGGCGCCGCACAGGAGACAATCCCTGGGATAGAGTAGTGATCGTATAATATTTATACAGTTGTCGACTTTCATAACCATCCTTGGTTGACAGAGGGCGGACAATCCTTACCATAGGCCCTCCCCAGTGCGCCGCACAAATCATACACGCAGGTTTGGATCACCATGACCGAAACAATTTTACGCCATGACTGGCGACTGGACGAAATAGAGGCCCTGTTCGATCTACCCTTCAACGATCTGCTATTTCAGGCGCAAAGTCTACACCGGGCTCATTTCGATCCCAATCAGGTGCAAATGAGCAGCCTGCTCAGTATCAAGACAGGGGCCTGCGCTGAGGATTGCGGCTACTGCTCCCAGAGCGCGAAAAATGCCACCGGGCTCGAAGCGGAAAAACTGATGCCGCTGGAGGAGGTTGTAACGGCGGCGCAGACAGCGAAGGAGAAGGGTGCGAGCCGTTTCTGTATGGGTGCGGCCTGGCGCAACCCAACCGACAAGAATCTGGACAAGGTAATCGACATGGTCGAGGCCGTGCATGGCCTGGGTATGGAGACCTGTCTCACCCTGGGCATGCTGACCCAGGCCCAGGCGGACCGCCTGCGCGATGCCGGACTCGATTACTACAACCACAATCTCGACACCTCGCCGGAATTTTACGGCAATGTGATCTCCACCCGTACATTCGATGACCGACTGCATACCCTGGCCCATGTCAGGGATGCGGGTATCAGTGTCTGTTCCGGTGGCATCCTTGGGATGGGTGAATCCCGGCGGGATCGCGCCAGCATGTTGCGTGAGCTGTGTAATCTGCCACGCCATCCGGAATCGGTACCGATCAATATGCTGGTGAAGATCGAGGGTACACCGCTCTACACTGCCGAGGCGCTGGATCCCTTCGAGTTCGTGCGCACCATCGCGGTGGCGCGTCTGCTCATGCCACACTCCTATGTACGCCTCTCCGCAGGTCGGGCCGAGATGAATGATGAAATGCAGGCCCTCTGTTTTCTCGCCGGGGCGAACTCTATCTTCTATGGCGAGCGGCTGTTGACCACGGATAATCCCGAGGCAGACAGGGACGTGCGCCTGCTCGAAAGGCTGGGTATGAAGACCGAACAACTGCTGGAGACAGAGGTCAAGGCGGCCAAGGCACCCTGCAGCCAGGCAAAGGCCGGCTAAGCACCCGCTTGGTCGCTGATCAGAGATTTAATACCGATGAAGGGATTGGCTGAAGCGTTGCAAACACGCCGCCAAGCGGGGCTGTATCGATCCCGCCGGGTGGTATCGACGGCGCAACAGCCCGAGTTGGTGGTTGACGGTAAGCGCGTTACCGCCTTTTGCAGCAACGACTATCTTGGTCTGGCCAATCACCCCGATGTGATTGCGGCGCTGCAGCGTGCGGCCGCGGACTATGGTGTTGGCAGCGGTGCGGCGCATCTCATTACCGGTCACACTGATGCTCACCATCGTTTGGAAGAGGCCCTGGCGGAATATACCGGCCGACCCGGGGCACTGCTCTTCTCCACCGGCTATATGGCCAATATTGGGGTGATCGGTGCCCTCATGAAACAGGGTGACCGGCTGTTTGAGGATCGCCTCAACCATGCCTCCCTGGTGGATGCGGGGCAACTCTCCCGGGCCAGGATGCTCCGCTACCAGCATGCCGATCCCGAAAGCCTGGGTATCCAGCTGGCGCGCAGTGAAGGGCAGGCGTTGATCGCCACGGACGGGGTGTTCAGCATGGATGGTGATCTGGCCCCGCTGCCCGCCCTGGTGGAACTCGCCCGCACACATCAGGCCTGGTTGATGGTGGACGACGCCCATGGTCTCGGTGTGCTGGGTGCGGAAGGTGGTGGCGTTCTCAGCCATTTCGGTCTGGGTGGTGACGAGGTGCCCATCTTGATGGGTACCCTGGGTAAAGGCTTCGGTACCTATGGTGCATTTGTCGCTGGCAGCGAGGAGTTGATCGAGACCCTGATTCAACACGCCCGCAGCTATATCTATACCACGGCCCCTCCGGCCGCGTTGGCGGAGGCAACCCTGGTCAGTCTGCGTCTTGCCCGGCAGGAGACCTGGCGGCGCGAGCGACTAAAGAACCTGATCACCCGGTTTCGTCAGTCGGCAGTGCAGCTCGGTCTGCCGCTGATGGACTCCATGACCCCGATACAACCGATTCTGGCGGGATCCTCCCGGCAGGCGCTGGCCTGGAGTCAGGAGTTGGAACGGCAGGGTCTACTGGTGAGTGCGATTCGGCCACCGACGGTTGCGGAAGGCAGCGCCCGGCTGCGTATCACCTTCAGTGCAAAGCATACGGATCGCCAACTCGATCGTCTGCTGGATGCCCTCGCCACGCTCTCACAGGTGGTGGTATGAGACTGGCTGCGGAAACTGAGGGTGTTGGACGGGATCTGGTACTGCTCCATGGTTGGGGCATGAACTCATCCGTTTGGGCAGGCTTTGCCGAGGGGCTGGCGCATGATTATCGGGTTACCCGCATCGACCTGCCGGGGCATGGTAGGAGTCCGTTCGAAGGACAAGGGCAACTGCGTGCCTGGGCTGAGGCCTGTCTCGAGGTGGCCCCCGATCGGGCGGTCTGGGTCGGCTGGTCTCTCGGTTCCATGCTCTGCCTGCAATCCGCCCTGCTGGCGCCCTCGCGTATCGACGGGATAGTCGTTCTGGCGGGAATGCCGCGCTTTGTCCAGGGAAAGAATTGGCAACATGCCATGGCGGCCAAGACCCTCGATCAGTTCATCCAGGCCCTGCACCGGGATCATCGCCAGACCCTGGAGCGCTTTCTCGCCCTGCAGATGTTGAACAGTGACCATGCGGTACAGATGTTGAAAAAATTGAAATCTCGATTGCATGAACGACCCGATCCGCTACCGGAGGCGTTACAGATCGGGCTCGAGTTGTTGAAGTCCGTGGATCTCCGCTCACAATTGAGTGACCTGGATTGTCCCACAACCTGGATCTATGGCAACCGGGATACCCTGGCACCGGCAAACGCAAGCGCTGATCTGCAGCAGTGGTTACCTGAAGCGACCATGCATATCGTGGAGGGGGCCGCGCATGCCCCGTTTCTCTCTCATCCACAAGAGACCCATCAGTTGTTGATAAGCAGTCTGGAGTCGATTCATGGATAAGCAAGTGCCCGGCAGCATCGACAAGCGCCAGGCGCGAGCCGCCTTCTCCCGCGCCGCTCCCCACTATGATGAGGTGGCTGAGCTGCAGCGGGAGATCGGCAGACGCATGTTGCAACGATTGACCTACATCCGTCACCAACCCCAGGTCGTGCTCGACGTTGGCGCAGGCACCGGCGAGGCGACCCAGGCACTGAAAAAGCAGTACAGGAAGGCAAGTACCATCGCCCTCGATTTCGCCATGCCCATGCTGCATCGGGCACGCAAGCGGGGTGGCTGGCTGCGTCGCCCCATCTGTGTCTGTGGTGATGCGGAGCAGTTGCCCCTGGCCGATCAATCGGTGGATATGATCTTCTCCAATGCGGCGCTGCAGTGGTGCAACGACCTGCCGGGCACCTTCAGTGAATTTCTTCGCGTGTTGCGTCCAAACGGTATGTTGTTGTTCTCCACATTCGGACCCGATACGCTAAAGGAGTTGCGCAACAGCTGGTCGCAGGTGGATGGCCACAGCCACGTCAGCCCCTTTCCGGATATGCACGATGTGGGGGATGCCATGCTGAGGGCCGGCCTGGCGGAACCGGTGGTGGATGTGGATCGCATGCGTCTTAGCTACCCCGATGTGCCGTCGCTGATGCGTGATCTGAAGACCCTGGGGGCGCATAATGTCACCCGAGACAGACCGCGGGGATTGACCGGAAAAGGGAGGTTGATGGCAATGTATGAGGCCTACGAAGCCTATCGCAGGGATGAAAAGCTACCAGCCAGTTACGAAGTGGTTTATGGGCATGCCTGGGCACCCCAACAGCGTCAGGCAGATAGTGTAACCACCATTCCCGTAGATCAGGTCGGTATGAGAAGGACTGGGCAGGGATGAGTGGCGGTCTGTTTGTTACCGGTACCGATACCGGTTGTGGTAAGACAGAGATTACCCTGGGCATCATGCATAACCTGCAGCAGCAGGGGGAGTCGGTACTGGGGATGAAACCCCTCGCCTCGGGCGCCGAGACCACCGATGAGGGATTGCGCAATGAAGATGCGTTACGGATCCAGGCCCAATGCAGCCAGGAGATCCCCTATTCATCAGTCAATCCCCTGGTCTATCAACCCCCCATTTCGCCCCATCTTGCCGCCAGGGCCAAGGGTCAACCCATCAGGCTGGATGAGATACAACAAGCCTACAACCACTTGCAGGGACAAGCGGATAGGGTCGTGGTGGAGGGGGTCGGTGGCTGGCATGTGCCCCTGGGTGACAGCATCACCCTGGCCGACCTGGCCCGTACCCTGGATCTGCCCATGATACTGGTGGTAGGTGTCCGGCTCGGCTGCCTCAATCACGCCCTGATGACGGCTGAGTGCATACTCAACAGCGGGGTTCAGCTCAAAGGCTGGGTTGCGAACCTGGTCGATCCGGAGATGCATGCCGTAGATGACAATATCCTTACCCTGCAATCCTGGCTGCCGGCACCCTGCCTGGGTGAGGTTCCCTTCCTCGAGGCGCCGTCACCTGAGCAGGTTGCAACCTATCTTGATGGGCCTCTGTTGGATGCTATCCAGTGAGTATTCACTGTCACTAACCCAGACTTGTCTTTAAATTTGATTGCGAGTTCAATCGCAGCGGACTTCCTGCCTATGGTTTTCTAATGCCCTGTCCGCGCAGGCCGGTATGTGTTGAGTCTATCTATACAGATCATGACAAGCGCCAACAGTAGCATCACCCAAGGATTGAAGGCACCGCCACCGCCACCACTGCTGGTCGATCCGGTATCACTATCATCGGAGAGGTTGGTGGTAACGCCGCCCGGATCCGCAATCCTGGCGTTGGCCTCACCATCGGCATCGTTGGGCCCACCGTCCTCGATGGTCAGCTCGACACACCAGGTCCCCTCGCTCAAGCCCGTCGTATAGGCGCTATCACCGGGGGCGGGGCAGATGCCTGCCTCTCCGGTAGCGGATTTGATCAGGTTGTTTTCATCCACGACAAACTCCCCCCAGCCGGTGGAAGTCAGCTTGCGATATACGGAGCCGGACGCCACCATCTGCCGTTGCGGAATAACCACGGTCGCAGTCGCACCCGCCTGAGAGAGACCTTCGATGTGGAAGTCGAACAGTCCCCCTTCATAGGGATAGGCATCCGCGTCCGCTTCACCCCCCAGGCCATTGGCGATGTAGTCGAATATGTCGCTGCGGCTGATCAGCGCCCCATGGTGTTGGGCGAAAAAGGCGATGTCACCCAGGCTGAGGGCCAAACCCGCTGCTGTTTGTATCAGGAAATTGGTATTGTTTCCTGACTCCTGGGACAGAATGTTGCCCGGCAAACCGGCTGGATCGAGATAGTCCGGTATACCGTCGGCGTCACTGTCGCCACTGCCTTCTTCCAGGTCTGTTTCACCGTCGCCATCGCTATCGATACCACTCAATGCCGGCGCCTCGGCCACCACCCGGAGACTCAGCACGGCAGTGTCGTTGGCCAGGCCGTCGCTGACCCCTGTGCTTACCCGGTAGAGGCCAGGCTCGAGATCCGCGGGATCGAAAGTGAAGCTGCTTGTATCGCTGTCGAGATCGGTCAACTGACTATCGCTTCCGCTCCAATCGTAGGTGTGAGTGTCAGTGCTATTCAGATCCTGAACAGTTGGTCTGACCACAACCTGACCACCGTTCTGGCTCAAGATACGTGACACAGTCTCATCCTGAAAAGCGGTGAGTGTCACCTTGGGGGCGAAATTCTCATCGCTCAAGGCGATCAGGCAGCTACTCTTCTCCCCTATCACTGCGTTGCTAGGTGTTTCCATGGTCAGTCTCAGGCTGGTATAGCCGGACAGATCACCAAGCAGGGTGTTCGATATGGACAGGGTGGACTCCAGTAGGGATTGTCCAATCTGAAAAGTCCCTGACTGCAACGGCGCTTCACTGCCGTCCGCGGATGAGATACCGGTGAGGCTGTAAGGGATGGATACCGGGTAGCGGGCCGCGCTCCCATTCAGTATCAGCGGACAGCCGATGGGGCCATTGGGGGGGCTGGTAAGATCACTGCCAAACTCGATGATTGGATCGACCCTGACGATTTGAATCCCTTCGCCGGTGATCCCGTCCCTATCATCCGCCGTCCAGATCAATAGATGGGTGCCCGGTGTTAGATCGAGAAAACCATCGCCGGGTGGTGGAGTGACAACCCCGTTACTGACCAGGTGATCAAGGACTGGTTCGAGTATACCTTCGCTATCGTCCTGGGCGCTTGCGGTGCCCGGGTCGACCCGTGTCAGGGCGCCGGTGGCGGCGAGCGTCATGTCAGCGGGAGGGGTGACTATCGGCCTGGTAGTGGGTACCAGCCGGCCGGTGATGTTCGATTCCGCACGTTCCCGGGTACCGTGGAGATCGGTGTAGGTCACCACGGCCGAGAGATAAAAGTAGTGATCATCCAGGGTTGGCACATAGGTCAGGTCATTTGCGCCAATATCCTGATCCAGCGTGGAATAGGCCCGATAGCGGCGTTTCCAGTAATAGTTGAGTTCACCGATGCCGTCAGGGTCGTAGAGGCTGCTGGTATCGATGGACAATGTGGACCCTTCCGCTACCGAGCCGCGAATATAGACCGAGCCCACCAACGGATCGTTGATATTGGTGATTGCACCGGGCGCCCCCACCGGCAGGGAGCTGACACTTTCGGTAACCCCCAGACCATCCTCAAAACTGACAATGCACTGGACGTCAAGCCCGATATCGTCGTCGGTCAGCATATAGCTCGCAGAAGTCGCTCCGGGGATAGGTTGGCCGTTCCGGTGCCAATGATAGCGGATCTCACCCATGCCATTGCGGTCGCTGAGGCTAGGGCTGGCCCTGACCAACTGGTCTTCAATCGCCTCACCGCTGATGGTGACGCGGCCGGATGCCGGTTCGTTTTCACTGATCTTTTCGATCAGGATGTTTTGCGACTCATAGGACTGGAAGGGGAGTCCCCTTTCGGTGTTGTAGTCTTGAATGGTGTAGTAATTGATGGTGTAGCTGCCCGATGCTATGGGGCCTATTTCCACCCTGTTGTTGTAACATGGAGCAACAAAGTCACTCTCCCATATGCTGACATAGATATTAATCTCCTCTCCCACCACCTCCGCCCCGAAAAATTTGTCTATCCCGGCATCGGGGCACTCACTGCTGAGGATAAATGGCTCGAAATTATTGGGTGTCTGAGGGGGAATATCGAGAATTTCGGATTGGACTTGGGTGTGATGGAGGACCAAAACCACCAGTAAGAGCCAGAGTGTTTTACGCATGATAAACCGGGAGTCTCCGTTTCCTTGGGGTAGCAGGAGTCTAACGGGGAATAGGTAAAAGGTGCAATGCTGCACCTCCCATCCACAGCATTGTAGGGGATGTGGATATGGGAATGGGTAGAGACACTATAAATAGGAATAGACTATCATAAAGATAGAAATATACGTATTTATCAATTGTAATATTTCACGTAGAGTTCTCTCCAAGTTGAAATTTGAATCACCAATATTCTGGAGAGAAAGAATGTTAGAGAACCGCGAAAAACAAGCCGTACCCAATGTCATCTTCCGTACCCGTCGTGAGCACGAATGGATTGATGTGACCAGCGACGAGATCTTCAAGGACAAGACAGTGGTGGTATTCTCACTGCCCGGCGCCTTTACCCCCACCTGTTCATCCACCCATGTGCCGCGTTACAACCAGCTGACACCGGTATTCAAGCGTCACGGTGTTGACGAGGTAATCTGCGTCTCGGTGAACGACGCCTTCGTCATGAACGAGTGGCAGCGGGAACAGCAGGCCGATCGCATTACTTTCCTGCCCGACGGCAACGGTGATTTCACCCGAGGCATGGGGATGCTGGTATCGAAGGAGGAACTCGGTTTCGGTGACCGCTCCTGGCGCTACTCCATGCTGGTCAAGGATGGGGTGATCGAGAAGATGTTTATCGAGCCTGATGTGCCTGGCGATCCCTTCGAGGTCTCGGATGCCGATAACATGCTGGCCCATGTGGCGCCCAACGAGATTAAGCCGTTGGATGTCACACTGTTCGCCCGGGAAGGTTGTCCCTTTTGTGTACGCGCCAAGGGTATGCTGCGGGATGCGGGTATCGAGTTCGAAGAGCTGGTGTTGAACAAGGACTACAACGAAAGCAGCCTACGTGCGGTGGCCGGTGTCTCCATGGTGCCCCAGGTCTTTATCAACGGCGATCGTATCGGCGGTTCCGATGAGCTCGAAACCTATCTGGCCGAACGAAATCGGCATGCCGCTTAGTTCATCATACTGGAGACTCACATCCCATTCGTGATGAAACGTCGAGCCTATCAGCGCATGGGGTGATTGAGCGCCAGTTCGATAGGAAAAGACCGAAAACCCGATTGCCGCGGATGCATGTCCGGGGCATTCACATACAAGTAGTTTTGCGGGAAATAGTATGAATAGTCATTTCGATTTGATCACCATTGGAGGCGGCAGCGGCGGTTTGGCTGTGGCTGAGAGGGCAGCGAAATACGGGCGACGTGTCGCGGTGGTGGAGCCCTCCAAGATGGGGGGAACTTGTGTCAATAACGGCTGCGTGCCGAAGAAGGTGATGTGGTACGCGGCCCAGCTGGCCCATGCCGTTGACGATGCCAATGGATTCGGTATTCCCGCACACCGGGGTGACACCGATTGGGCCAAACTGGTCAAGGGCCGTCAGGGTTATATCGAGAATATCAACCGCTATTGGGACGGTTATGTGGCTCAGCTCGGGGTCACACATATCCAGGGGCATGCACGTTTTATCGGCCCGGGCGAGATCGAAGTGGATGGTCAGATCTATGCTGCCGAGCACATCGTAATCGCTACCGGTGGTCACCCTATCGTACCGGCTGTGCCCGGGGCGGAGCTGGGTATCACATCCGACGGCTTTTTCGCCCTTTCCGAGCAGCCTCGACGGGTAGCGGTAATCGGCGGTGGTTATATCGGTGTGGAGTTGGCCGGTATGCTGGCGGCATTGGGCTCTCAGGTCACAGTAGTGGCACTGGAAGCGCGCTTGCTGGAGGTCTTCGACCCGATGATCAGTCAGGTGCTGATGAGCGAAATGCAGAAGCAGGGCGTGGATCTGAGGCTCTCATTCCAGGTGGCGGGTTTGACTGAAACCCATGAGGGTATCACCCTCGATGGTGTGCACGGCGAGCGCCTGGATGGCTTTGATACAGTGATATGGGCTGTGGGGCGTGCCCCGAACACAGCGGCACTGAACCTGCAGGCTACCGGGATCGATATGCCTGGCAATGGCATCGTTCCTACCGATGCATATCAGAATACCAATGTGCCTGGCATCTATGCTATCGGCGATATCACCGGCCGCACCCCATTGACCCCGGTGGCCATCGCGGCGGGGCGCCGGCTCGCTGAGCGTCTGTTCAATAACCAGTCCGAGAGCCGGGTCGACTATGAGAATATCCCCAGCGTGGTCTTCTCTCATCCCCCGGTGGCTACGGTCGGCCTGAGCGAGCCGGTGGCTAGAGAGCGGCATTCAAAGGTAAGGGTCTATAAGGCCGAATTCACCCCCATGCGGCACGCCCTCACACCTCAGGGTGTAATCACTGCGATGAAACTGATCTGTGCCGGTGAAGAGGAGCGGGTGGTGGGTATTCACCTGATTGGTGACAATGTTGATGAGATGCTCCAGGGATTCGCCGTGGCGGTGAAGATGGGCGCCACCAAGGCCGATCTGGACAACACCATCGCCATTCACCCAATCAGCGCGGAGGAGTTGGTGACCATGAAGGTGGCGGAACCCGATCCCATTGAACAGCATGGCCTCGAAAGAGGGTTGGACTGGAAACAGGCGTCCTAGTCAATCAACCCCAGGATCAGATCGGGGTTGAGTGAATTGATGCGGGTGGATGTGGTTGCAGTACGGGATAGCAATTGGCTTATTGTTTGGCGAGGGACTGCCTGATAAACAGCTTCCAATCGTCCATCCGCTTCTGCAACAGCAGCATTCCGTCGAAATAGGGTACTACCTGATTCCTGCGGATGATCTCACGGCCCTTGGGTCCCAGGGCGTACTGGATGAACCGATTTGACTCCAGGCTGTTGGGAGAGCTCTTGCTGTGTACCAGGTAGAGGGGGCGATAGAGCAGGTAGTTGCCGGTACGGATGTTATCGAAATTCGGATCCCTGCCTTCCAGTTTGAGGATCTTAAAGTCTCGTTTATGGGCACTGGCAATGCCGGTCACCGCGATGGCATTGGGATTCTTTTCCACGGTTTTCTCCAGTGGACCTGAAGAGGGAAAGACATGCTTACTCTTAAACTCAACGTCCTGGTCTTCGAACAGGTGCGTGCGCAGGGTGTAACCGACACCCGAGATCTTTCCCTTGCGGATCAGCAGCTCCAATGGTTGCCTCTTCCCGCCCAGTTGGGACCAGTTTGTGATCTCACCCTGGTAGAGCCTGCGCAGTTGCTGCAGGCTGATGGTATCGACGGGATTGGATTTATGTACCACAACCACTAGCGCATCCCAGGCCACGGGAATCATACTGGCGCCAGCCTCTTCCCGACTCATATCCAGGGTGAAACGGCAGGCCCCGCCAATATCGGCCTGTTTGCCGGTGATGGCGCGAATTCCCTTGGTGGCACCACCGCCAGCGATGCTGATGTCGACCCCAGTTTCCTGCTTGTAGGCAGCGGCGAGGTCAGACATGAATGCGTTTCTGGTGATGCCGCAGCCCACCCAGGAGAGTTCCAGCGACTGTGCGCTGAAGGGTAAAAGTGCCAGTAGCAGTAGTACGTTTAGATTTCGCAAGGATGTCCTCGTTGTGTCGTTGTGATTCGGTTAAGAATAGCTAACTATAGTAGTCAAGAATTGTTATTGTAAAATTAATAACAGGAATTAATATCCTGCCTTAAGTGTAAAAATAGTCTAAATTTGACTGTCGACACAAGATTTCACCGCTATCGACTAATTTACTGATCTACTGGTGGGTATGTCGAGATTGACGGGTAGAGGAGTATTGGCGCCTGATTATTGTCTGATTGCTTGTGTTCATTCCCGGGCTGATGCGGGTGAGCAATTGTTGTATACAAGGCTACTGAGGGGCTATGTTGCGGTTAATCCTATTCTTTTTCATGTTCATCAACGTATGTTCAGCTGTCAGTTCGAGTGGTACATCTGAGTTACATGATTACCCTGGTGTCAGTGGTAAACAACTGGGTGGTGATTTCATCCTGTACTCGAGTCAGGGTGAGTTCTCATTGGAGCAATTCAGAGGGAAGGTGGTACTGCTCTACTTCGGTTATACCAAGTGTCCCGATGTCTGCCCCACCTCTCTCGCTTTTCTGGCTCAGGCCCTGAATCAACTCAATGCTGAAGAGTTGAAATCTGTGCAGGGTGTGTTTATCAGTGTCGATCCGAAACGGGATACAGTACAGGTGCTGGATAACTATGTCAGCTATTTTCATCCCAATCTGTTAGGCGTAACCGGTAGTGCTAGTGAGATAGAGGAGGTAGCAGGGCTCTATGGTGTGCAATACGATGAAGTTGATCTGGAGGACTCAGCTTTCGGATACGCGGTCAACCACTCATCGGTAACGTACTTGATAACTCAGGAGGGCGAGCTGCGTTTTGTGTTTCCACATCAAACACCATCGTTCGTCATCCTGGAAGCTATCCGATACGTACTGACTGAAAACTGAAAATAGGGGACGATCAGTATGCCCACCGGTTAACCAGTGGGCGACTCAAAATCAAGATATTGGACGAATACTCTGGAGTGGCTGTCTATGCGAGCTGCGTCTTGAGCTTGTTCATGGCGTTCTTCTCGATCTGACGAATACGCTCAGCCGAAACCTGAAATCTGTCGGCCAATTCGTGTAGGGTCGATTTCTTCTCGCCCAGCCAGCGTGCCTCCAGGATCTCCCGGCTGCGTTCATCCAGGTTCTGCATGGCACCGATCAGCTGTTGTTTCATCTGCGATTCGCTATCCGATGACTCGAGCAGGTGGGCGGGTTCCATACGCATGTCGCTCAGATAACCTGCGGGTGTAGCCGTCACCTTATCATCATCATCGTGCATGGGGCCGTCGAAGGCGATGTCCTGACCGGAGAGGCGGGATTCCATCTCCAGCACAGTTTCGGGTTTGACCCCTAGATCCTGGGCCACGTCGTCGACCTCCTGCTTGGAGAACCAACCCAGACGCTTTTTGGAGCTGCGCAGATTAAAGAACAGTTTGCGTTGCGCCTTGGTGGTTGCCACCTTGACGATGCGCCAGTTTTTCAGGATGTACTCGTGGATCTCCGCCTTGATCCAGTGGACGGCGAAGGAGACCAGGCGAACCCCCATATCGGGATCGAAGCGTTTGACCGCTTTCATAAGGCCGACGGTGCCTTCCTGAATCAGGTCGGGAAGGGCCAGGCCGTAACCGCTGTAGTTGCGGGCAATGCGTACGACGAATCGTATATGGGAAGTGATAAGTGTCTGTGCAGCCTGCAGATCCTTCTGATCGCGAAGTCTGATCGCAAGGGATTTCTCCTCCTCTGCGCTCAGCATGGGCAGTTGGAAAGCGGCGCTGATATAGGCATCCATGCTGCCTGATGGCAGTGCTGTCAGTGCGTTTACATTGCTCATTGAGTATCCCCGGATTAAACTGCTGTTAGAATATTAGCACTCTCAGTGGATGAGTGCCAATCGTTTAATAGGACCTGGGGTTTCAACAATAGTTCCCTCTCTTGATTTAAATATAAATTCACTAAATACAATGATATATGTTGGTTGTGCCAGGGTTTGTATAGGCCATGATCTGCTCTCCTCAGAGGCCCTCTGATGTTTGAGGAAATAGGGGATATGGGCCATTTTGCTGCTCTCTTGGCCTGTTTTCCGCCCAGCAGTGCGGGATCGAGCAGGAGGTCAACCGGGCTCAATGGCGCTGAGGTGCCTGCTCACGGCCAGCCAGGCACCGGCCAGTCCCAACAGACTGCTTCCCAACAGGAGTGAGAGGATGGTCTCGAAGTCGAATGAGGCGAGATTGAAGCTGCTCTCGTAGAGATTGGCCAGATTGGCGATCGGCCCGCTCAGCAGGGTGATGGCGATGGC
>NATW01000151.1 GCA_003094555.1 gamma proteobacterium symbiont of Ctena orbiculata | reverse complement strand
CATTTCCAACGCTAATGGCTCCAGACCCTGGTAACAAAGGGGTTTGCCATGGACCCGCTGATGAACAGGTATCAAGCCTTGGTCGAAACCCGAGTATTTACCCGTCCATCAACAATCCTGTTCGAATCAGTGGGTACGGTATTTGCGTATCGAACTGGATAATCAGCCTGTGAGGTCGCGTGTGAAGAGAGAGAGCCCGGAAAATCATACCCAATCCCCCCTCGTGGATCGCTTCGATCGACAGGTCAACTATCTGCGCATCTCGGTCACCGACCGCTGCGACCTGCGTTGTGTCTACTGCATGTCGGAAGATATGCAGTTCGTACCCCGATCCCAGTTATTGACCCTGGAAGAGCTCTACCGGGTCGGCAAATCCTTTGTCGATATGGGGGTGAGAAAAATACGCATCACCGGGGGTGAGCCTTTGACCCGGCGTGGCATCATGCAGCTGTTCGAATCCCTCGGCCAGTTGGACGGATTGGAAGACTTCACCCTGACCACCAACGGCACACTGCTGGGACGCTATGCCAAGGCGTTGCACAAGGCAGGGGTGACCCGGGTCAACATCAGCCTTGATTCCCTGCAACAGGAGCGCTTCAAGAGGATCACCAGGATCGGCGATGTGAAGCGTACCCTGGCCGGTATCGATGCCGCCCTCGAGGCCGGCTTCAAACGGGTCAAGATCAACTCGGTGATCATGAAACACCGCAACCATGACGAAATCCCCGCGCTGGTCGCATTTGCCGAACAACGGGGCATGGATATCAGCTTTATCGAGGAGATGCCCCTGGGGGAGACCGGGGATCACGATCGGGGGGAGCTCTACTACTCCAGTCAAGAGGTACTGCATGATCTGCAGCCCCATTACGACCTGATCGCCACCACCGAATCAACCGGCGGGCCTGCCCGCTATTACCGTATCAACGACAGTGACACCCGGGTCGGTTTCATCTCGCCCCACAGCCACAACTTCTGTGATCACTGCAACCGTGTACGCCTCACCGCCGAAGGGCGTCTGTTGCTCTGCCTCGGCCAGGAGCACTCGGTGGATCTGCGCCGCGTGGTGCGGGCCAACCCGCTGGATGATGAACCGTTACGCCAGGCGATCATCGACTCCATGGCGATCAAACCCAAGGGACACGAGTTTGATCTAAACGCCAAACCGGTGCTGTTTCGCCATATGAACGTCACCGGCGGATAGGCCAGACCCATGGATACGCTCCGTCATCAAAACCAGCCCTTTATGTCCGATGAAGGACTCGCCGCCGCGGTAGAGGCTGTGGCGATTGATGAGTATGGCGATATCAGAAACGGCCATGTGGCCGCGGAACGCGCGCTCACCCTCTATCTGGACAAGCAGGAGCTGGTGACCCTGATGACCCTGGGCACCCGCCCGGAGATGTTGGTACTGGGATGGCTGCGCAATCAACGACTGGTGGAGGATATCGAGCAGATCAAGGCGATACAGGTCGATTGGGAGACCGATTCCGTCGCCATCACCACCCATCAGGGGGTGGAGGGATTGAAGGAGAAGATGGCACGCAAGACGGTCACTACCGGTTGCGGTCAGGGGACGGTGTTCGGCGACCTGATGGATGATCTGGATAAGATCGAGCTGCCACGGAGAAGCATACGCCAATCCGAGATATACAGGCTGCTGCACACCCTGAACGAACACAATCAAGTCTACCAACGGGCGGGGGCGGTGCACGGATGTGCCCTCTGCAGCGAGGAGCAGATCCATCTCTTCATCGAGGATGTGGGCCGGCATAACGCGGTCGACGCCATCGCCGGTCACATGTGGCTCGAGGGGACCGACGGCAGCGACAAGCTCTTCTATACCACCGGTCGGCTCACCTCGGAGATGGTGATCAAGGTCGCCCAGATGGGGATCCCGATCCTGCTCTCACGATCAGGCATAACACAGATGGGATTGGAACTGGCGAAAAAGGTCGGCGTTACCCTGATCGCCCGCGCCAAGGGCAGACACTTCCTGGTCTACAACGGGGCGGAACAGATAAGTTTCGATGCAGTGCCGGAGGTTCGCCCCAACAGCACCGGGTCACGACATGCCAGTCAGAGTAAAAGCCGATAAGGGGGATAGGTTATGGTAGCGGTGATGACCCAGGATCAACATGTCTTCATGAACGTCAAACAGGTGGCGGAGTATCTTCATCTGAATGAGAAGAAGATCTATGCCCTGGTCAACGAAGAGCGCATCCCCGCCACCAAGATCACCGGCAAATGGTTGTTCCCAAGAGAGCTGGTGGATCGCTGGATGCTCGACTCCGCCCACGGCGGCCTGATGACCAACAGGCTGGTGATAGCCGGCAGTGACGATCCCCTGCTCTATCGTCTGATCATGACCTTTGCCGAGGAGACCGGCTCCCATGCCCTGATCAGTTACTCCCCCACGGGCACCCGCCTTGGTCTGGAACTGCTGCAGGCCAACCGCATCGACGCCTGCGGGATCCACTGGGGACCGAATCAGGAGAGCCATACACGCCATCCGGCGCTGCTGCGTCAATATCCTCAGTTTCGCCATTGGGTGCTGATACGTTTGTTTCGCCGTGAACAGGGATTGATGGTGAAGCGCAAGATCGAACAACAGGGGCTGCAACCGGAACACCTCTTCGACCAGGGATATCGCTGGACCATGCGCCAGAGCGGTGCCGGTGCGCAGCGTTTTCTGATGGAGGTGCTCAGCGATTACGGCACCAGCACGGAGCGGTTGAATTGCGTCACCACCGCCCTGTCGGAACGGGAGGCGGCCGCCAGCATCGCCATGGATCAGGCGGATGTGGCCCCGGGAGCACGGTCCGCCGCCAATGAGTATGGACTGGGTTTTATTCCCTTCGGCTGGGAGTCCTTCGACCTGACCCTGCCCCGCAGCATCTGGTTTCGGCGCCTGTTCCAGGATCTCATCGGGCGTCTGCGTTCAGCCGAATGCAGCGCCATGGCCAAACAGCTGACCGGCTATGACCTGCGAGAGGCGGGTGAGCTGGTCTGGGGGGACGAGTAATCTACCCAAACCCACCTGAATACCCAGAATAACCAATCTTGGAAAAGTGCGCGCAAATCGCAAGCTGCCGGGAAGTTTTGAATTCTTAGTTTTGAGTTTTGAGTTTTGAGTTTTGAGTTTTGAGTTATTAGTTATTAGTTATTAGGGAAGGTCTGATTAATCCGTCATTCCGGCGCATGCCGGAATCCATGTGCTTGATTTTCCTGGTTCCCGGCATGCGCCGGGATGACGAAAACAGAGTTAATCAGAGGTTCCTTAGTTATTAGTTATTCGGTCACGATTATTTTTCTTTGCCGCTTATCAATTCCACTGCGATAAGAGTACAAAATCACACGAAGAAATATCTACTCAAAACTCAAAACTCAAAACTCAAAACTCAAAACTCAAAACTGCAGAGCATAACTTGTATAATGGTTGGGTTAACTGAGTAAACTGATTAACCAATGAAGACCGGCTATCTAACCCTCGAGACCCACCCGGAACACCAGGATTTTGTGCGCGTCCTGGTCAAGGATGAGCTGCCAAACACCCAAGCGGCCATTCATGGATCGCAAATACGCTATATCGCCCGCTTCAACGATATCGATGCGGGCCAGATGCATCTGCATAATATGCTGCATAACAACCTGGTCGATCTGGACAACCATATCTATCGTATCGAACTGAATAAGGCCATCGCCGCCGTCGAGGCGGATGACCTGAACCATACCCGGGTGTGGATCGATCCAGCATTGGATGAAACTGACAGATCCCTCATCGACGATCAGACCACCAAGTTCAAACTGCGCCATAAAAGGTGGAACAGGATTTGGCTTATCGTTGGCGGTCTCTTCGTCGTCTACTTCTTCTTCATGACCATGTTCAGTCAGATATAGGATATGAGGTACGATTGTGCTCCATGACTATTTTTCAATTTCATCACTAAGTTTAAGCACATAATCGAAAACCCCGTATACGACTTGCGCCATCTTCCCATAGTCAAGACGCGCGGCTGTATCAGCTTCCGAATGGTAAGCGCGATTTCTATAAAATGCGGTATCGGTAACCATCACAGCCGGATACCCATAGCGCCAGAAGTTCAAGTGATCTGAAAAATCCACACCCGGAATGAATGTGGGGGCGTTAATCGAATACACAGGAAGGTCGATGACCTGAGCCATAGCCGATTTCATTCGCTGGGCCTGGGTGGACAACATTTTATCGACCACGGCAATATAGTTCCCGGTCCTTGGATAGTAGAGGTTCAACAACAGCATGGGGTAGTCTTGACTTCCCTGTTGATCCGAAAAATAGCCGATCATCTCCAGCGCAATCATCAATTTGACCGCAGCACCGGTCTCAGCGAGAGACCTCGCATATACCGCACTACCCATATTGTCCGATCGGAAAAAAGGCGGCTCTTCCAGAGTGAACGCTACCAGTGCGATCCTTGTTTTAAGCTCTTTTTCTGCGAGCAACCTGCCGATTTCGAGCAACCCCGCCACGCCGCTGGCGTTGTCATCCGCACCCGGATGTTCACCCTTGGCATCGTAGTGGGCACCGACCACGATGACCTCCCCATCCTCGGGGCCATACTCCCCAATGATATTTTTGTACTCAACCCCATCAACCTCGAATAGTTGTTCAATGACGCGCGCACCTGAGGATCTTAGTGAATCCGCAATGTAATTCGCTACCTTGTTCAGGTTGTCTGGATGTGTGTAATCTCTTGGTGCCAGCTCCTCGGACAACATCATTATGTGTTTTCTCAGTGCAGGTTGGTCAACCAGCTGAGGGGAGGCCTTTGATGCGTCTTTGAAGGAAATACCAGGCCTAGCCAGAAGCAACCATAGCAAGCCGAGAATGACTATGAGGGCGGCTGCGATTCGACTGATCGATGTCAATAGGTTTAAAAGCATATTTAATTACTATTATATTTCACTCTCCGAAAACAATGGATTTTGGCAAAACCATTACTGCCTCAGTATGAAATTTGAACTCAGTTGCCACCCATTTACCAGAATTGGACCGGTATGACTGAAAGCGCCCAAACAATGGTCCTTTAGTATAATTCATCACGAATACTATCATGTGCACTCGCTTGGTTAGCTGATGATCTTTTACAATATCGTACCCTACGTATTCTCCATAATAATCCTCTACCTGCCTAAGCACATTTGCTTGAGCCAACGCCTCTTTACTGCCTTCAAGCCCACTATCCTTTATCCAGCTCTCGATGGCTGCCTTTGCACCACCCTTGGTATACGCTTCGAGACCTCGTGTAACTATCGAGATGGCGTCATTGTTTTCAGCAAAAGAAGTCAATGGGGTTAGTAGTAATAACGTGAGAACTAGTACTATCTTATTTATCATTGTCTTCTCCCTTGAAGTCTAAATTAGCCAGTTGTTGTAATATGTGGTTCATGATCCTTAGTTAGCTTATCAAAAGAAACAGATAGCGCTATTATCTCTATTGCCAACAGCATCAAGCTGGCAATAAGCAGTACAATATCCAAAACAATATTTATCCCAGATAGAAACATTGGCACAAGAGAAAGTATTGCCGGGAAAAAGCCAACGATAATAACAAGGCGCCATCCATTGCCTTCTGTTACATCCCATGCCCAGTTCCAAGTTGTTACATGCTCAATTGCAGTAGCTGGAAAGAGAATGCTCAATCTTGCAAACACATAAATACCGGGCAATACAGTGATACCCAATAATGCCATAAAATAGTATGAGTTATTACAGCCTGGTACAAGTGCTGTAAGTGAACCAGCTAAAAACATTCCCAACACTGCGAAAACATATAAATAAAAGTATGCAATGAATACCCAGCCTGCATAGCGCCACTCTCTATATTTCCATTTCAAAACTCCGTATTTCGTTGTTGATCCTGTACCTAAAAGAAAATTTCTATGGCAGGTAATTGCAAAGATGACAAGTAAAACACCGGATATAAGGAAATAGATGATACCGGTGACAGTGTTATGGGGCACAAACCCATACTCATAAATAAGATCGAGTGCAAGCATTGCTATGCCTGATGGCAGCAGGGCCATAGATAAGGTCTTCCACCTTAGAATAGGAATACTTATGGCATGTTTAATGACCGACAATATATTGAGTTTGTTGTTGATAGGATCATCCATGTTTTGTAATGCAATCGTCCATTCACAAGCACGCCGTGTAAACGTGAATATATGGAGACTAGGGCATGCTAAAAATTATATTGGTCCTGTATCTCCAGCCAACTTTCGGTACTTCGGCCCAGAGCCTTGGACATCTGTTACTATTCCTGAGCATCCCCGCCAATTGCTATCTGATCAGGGCTGAATTTCGCGGGTTGCAAGCCACCCATTTTAACCACAGCCTTGTCTTCTAAAACCTCCTTGACTTTGTACCCGGCAACGTTAAATTCAAGAAAGTAGTCCCGATCGGGTTCTGCTGTAAATTCAAAGAGAGGCTGTTTTCCCGCTAATTTACTGAGCATGCTACGCAGAATCATTATCTCCGGTATTTTTTCGAGGGCCTTGATCTCAATGGGGCCCGGATCGGTAACAAAGGTGCAATAACTACCATTGATGAGTTGGCCGGCATACTGGTTGTTGATGAAAATTTCCGCCTTGTTTACAGCTCCCACAAAACGGGATTCGCGATAAACGTAGATAACAGTCTTTGAGGGCTCGATAATCGTCGGAGTAAATGGGACAGCCGCCTCTTTAGTCGAAGCACACCCACCTAAATGTAATGTAGTGACAATAGTTAAAACCAAGAGCAGTGCTGGAGAGAGAGATATGCGATCCAAGAGAAGTGGTAATGACTGTCTACGATACTTCATGTTGATGTCCCCTATTTTTTAACTATTTTTTTTAATATTGGTTAATCATCCATCTATTTTGTTGTATGAATCAGTTATAGTGGTTCGGTATGCCTCATAAAAAAGAGGATTTTCCGCAGACCCAAGATTCGATATATCCTCGTGCGAATACAGTATCGTTAGATCAACCCTGTTCTTGTGTTCCATTCGAAAAAGCATCCCTGTGACCGAGGAGAAATTGAACCGGCTTCCTTTTTAGAACATCCAGCAATAAACCGCAAGGAAATTAGGGGAAATAGCAGTTTTATGCCTTGAGATTTCCGGTGCGGCAAGCCGCACCCTACACCTCTATTTCTCATGCAGCCTCGGCATCAACTCCACCAGATTGCAGGGGCGCGTTCTGTAGTCCAGCTGGGCCGAGATCAACTTGCCCCAGCCATCCATACAGGCGCCGGTCGATCCTGGCAGGCAGAAGATAAAGGTGCCATTGGCAACACCTGCAATCGTCCTCGATTGCAGGGTCGAGGTGCCGATGGTCTTATAGGAGAGCACCCGGAACATTTCGCCGAAGCCGTCGATGATCTTGTCCAGCAGCGGGGTTACCGCCTCGGGTGTGCCGTCCCGGCCGGTGAGGCCGGTGCCGCCGGTGGTGATCACCACTTGTACGTCCCCATCCGCAATCCATTTTGAAACCACTTCGCGGATGCGATAGATATCGTCGGGCACGATCACCTTGTCCGCCAGCCGGTGACCCGCCTCCTCCAGCAGGCCCTTGAGCTTGAGACCCGATTTGTCGTCCGCTTCGGTTCTTGTGTCGGAGACGGTCAGCAACGCGATGTTCAAGGGTATGAATTTTCGTTCTTCACTCATTTTCTGTTATCTCCTTTGGTGGCGTGAGTAAGCACACTACTTTAGCTGGATTGTCGCGGATGAAAAACCAATAGAAAGTAGGGTGCGGTGTTTCACACCTGATGTAAATTTGATTGTTTACCTTCGTTCCCAGGCTCCGGCGGGGGGTACTGGAAAATATATCGGGGGTGATTGGTGGGGTTGGGCCCCACCCTACGCGCTAGAGGAGATGGTACGGCGAGCCGCACCCTGCATATAAAACATTTGGGTTTATTGGCGGACTTACCTCTTCGGCCTCTTTTCGTAGACCTCATCGAAGAGGGCCTCGAGGATTTCATGGGTGCCTCGTATGCCGTCTATCACCTGCTTGGCCCAGTCGAAATAGGTCTGGCTTCTCTGCAATGACCAACCGGCAGGGGGACTTCTGTCGATGTCACGCAGATTGGCGATCTTGTCCGCGAGTTTGATCAATTTTGCCTTGTATGTGAGGTCCGGTGCATGTTTGATCTGCAACGCCTTTCGCTCAAGCTGCGGCAAGGTTCCGTCATCGGTCACCTCCATCACCAGGCTGGCGATGGTGGGCCCGAATTCGGCCTGGATCTCCTCCACGGTGGCATCGGTATCCTCGATGGTGTCGTGTAGCAAGGCAGCAAGCAGGGTATCGAGATCAGTTATTTCACCCTCGTTGACAAGGATGTCCACCAGGGTAATTGGATGATTGATATAGGGCGATGCCTCGATATCCTTACGCCGCTGATGACGATGCTTTTGGGTAGCAAATGCCAGGGTTTTTATCAGTTGTTTTAGTTCCGGGTTGTTCATTCTTCTCTATTGATCATAATTCAATTTAGCCTTATTTGGTGGGGCAGGGCCCCACCCTACGTTCTATCCCAATGTGTAGGGTGGGGCCCTGCCCCACCATAACACGCTGGACATCGACTAAAACCCACATGGAGATCGTAATCTAAAACTCTTTATCAACACTTACACTAGCTGGCTTACGGGAGAACCATGATGCTTCTCAGCAACCCGATCAGGCTCTCCTCTTACTTTGACTGAATGACGACTCGGCTGCCTGCGTCGATTGTAACTGTTCCATCAGTGCCGACTCCTCTTCCACCAAATCCGGTTCCTGGAGCAGCCAGACGCTGAACAGAGATCCCTCACCCTGACCCGAACTGACGGTGATATCCCCGCCATACTTCTTTATCAATCCGTAGCTCACCGACAGCCCCAGACCGGTACCCTCACCCACACGTTTGCTGGTGTGGAAAGGATTGAATATCAGATCTATCTGCTCCTCTTCGATGCCGACACCGTTGTCCTCAACCTTGATCACCACACCCTTCTCATCCCAGTCTTCTGTCTCAAGGGATATGATTCCGGTACGCTTATCCAATGCATGCACGGCATTCACGAACAGATTGACCAGGACCTGCTGTAACTCATGGGGGTTGAGCCTGATCGGTCGTGTCGCCTTCAGGTCAATGCGTATCTCGAACTGTTTCTGTTTACGCAGATAACGCACCAGCGCCAGGGTGTGTTGTATCACCTCGTTGACATCGATCACCGACAGGGCTTCGGTAATCTGATCGGGACGGGCATATTGCAATAGATTGTTGATGATATCCTTGATGCGAAAGATCTGTTCGATGATCAGGTCGATCTCCCCCTGTACCGGTGCCGCGCTACTCCCCAACTCCTCCACCAGCAGGTCCAGATTCCCCAGCATGACTGCCGTGGGATTGTTGATTTCATGGGCAACCCCCGCGGTCAGTTCACCCAATGCCGCGAGCTTTTCCGCCGCGATCAATTGGGCCCGTGTTTCACGCAGGATCTGGATGGTAGTCAACAGCTTCTCATTCTTCAGCTTCAGTTCCGCGGTGCGTTCATCCACCTTCTCTTCCAATTGGTCGGCCCACTGCTGGACCTGAAGATTGCGCTCCTGCAGCAGGTCGAGCAGAAGGTCGAACTCGTTGGCCAGAACACCGATCTCATCCATGGATGAGATCTTGCCGATACGCTTGGTATAACCCTCGCGGGTCGCCCGAACCACAGCCATCATCATCTCCAGGGGCTTGAAGATCGACTTGGCACCGCTGATGGATAGCATCGATGAAAACAGCATCAGCGCCAGAAACAGCAGGATCAGAACACCCAGTGCCTGCCACAGGGCGTTGCGCGAGGGGGACTCCAGGAAACCGGCGTAAAGCATGCCCACCCGTTCACCATTCACATCGATGATCGGTTGATAGGCGGATATATACCAATCGTTGACCACAAAGGCCCGGTCTATCCATTTCTCGCCGTGATCCAACACCTGAGTACGCACCTCATCGGAGACCCGGGTACCCAGGGCCCGCTGGTTGGGGCTTTGGGGCACGTTGGTTGTGATCCTCACGTCGTTGAGGAACACGGTTACCGTGCCGATGCTCCCCTTGGGCAGACTGCCCGGACCGTACACCAGATCGCGTATGGTATCGACGAATTTGAAATTGGCATTCAACAACACCCCCCCATCCAGTACGGCGACCACCTGTCCGCGGGAGTTTTTTACCGGATAGAGGGCGCGAATCATCATGCCGCGATCCTCGACACGCTGCTGAGTGGGTCTTGCCCTGGGCGTATCCAGGAGTGAGAGCTCGATCTGCTTGGCCAGACCGGGAGACTGTTCATCCAGTGCCTCGGCGCTGAAGATCTCTATCTCCACCCGGGGATTGCCCTGCAACGCCGCCAATAGGGAGGCTGATGGGTGAGCGCGTCTTTCAGCTGCACCATAGGGTAGGAACATATGCCTACCCTGGACCCCAAGCAGATGCAGATAACTGAAACCGGCCGCCCTCTGTAACTCATCCAACTGCTGATTCACTACCTGGCCGCTTCTGGACTCGAGAGCAGTATAGAATGCATGGGACTCCGCCAATCGCCCCAGGGTATTCAGATAGTCCTCCTGCAGGCGGTGAAAATTGTCTTCCGCCACAGAAAGATCGGTGTTGACCTTGATAAACAGCTGCTCGTAACTGAACTGGGATCCCCAATAGATGGCCAGACCCAGGGCGATGGGCATGATCAGGAGAATTGGAAACAGCACCAGGACCAACAGCTTGTAGCGCAAGCTGCTGCGGATTGCACCGATGATCCTGAATAGGGGCTTCAAGATACCGACTTAATTGACACCCCAGGCCTGGGTCTTTCGCTCCAATGTCTTGCGCGATATACCAAGCACCCGGGCCGCCGCGGATTTGTTGCCGCCTTCGAGATCCAGCACCTTGAGGATATGTTGCTTCTCGATCGCCTCGAGGAGCATGGTCTTGCTTGGATCAAAGGCCGTTGCCTGACTCCCCACCGCCTCCGAACCCAGCAAGCAGAGACTGGGAGACTTATTCAGCAACAGACAGCGTTCGATCACGTTCTTCAGTTCACGCACATTGCCCGGCCAGTCATAGTCGAGCAATCTGACCAGTTCGCTCTCCCCCAGTTGCGGCGGCGCTATACCCAGTTCCGCCGAGAGAATCTCCACGAAGTGTTGCACCAACAGGGGAATATCCTCTTTACGTTCACGCAGTGCCGGTATGCGTAGAGAGAGGACGTTCAGACGATAGTAGAGATCCTCACGGAACTTACCCTGGCGCACTTCCTGTTCAAGATCGCGGTTACTGGCGGCGATGATCCGCACATCCACCGGCACCTCACGGTTGGAGCCCACCGGACGGATGGTACGCTCCTCCAGGGCACGCAGCAGGTGTGCCTGCATGCTCAGCGGCATCTCGCCGATCTCATCCAGAAACAGGGTACCGCCGCTGGCGTAGGTGAAGAGACCGTCCCTGGAGAGATGGGCGCCCGTGAAGGCACCTTTGACATGACCGAAGAGCTCGCTCTCCAGCAGTTCCGCGGTCATGGCACCGCAATTGACCGGCACAAAGCTCCCCGATCTGCCACTCATCTCATGGATCGCCCGGGCCGCCAGCTCCTTACCCGTACCCGATTCACCTTCGATAAGCACCGTGGAGGGCATGGGAGCGACCCTCTTTATGACCTCGCACAGGGACTGCATCTGCTGACACTTTCCCACCATCCCGGCGCTGTCGTAGATCTGCTCCACCTGGCGTTTCAGGACGAAGTTTTCGCGCTGCATCTTTTGCCGCACAAGATAACGCTCCACAGCAGCTATCATCTGCTCCATACGAAACGGCTTGAGGATAAAGTCCTCGGCACCGGCACGCAGGGCTGCTATCGCCGTCTCCATATCCGCATGGGCGGTCATGAAGATCACCCCGGTGACGCCCCCCTGGGCCCGCAACTCCTTCACCCATTCGACGCCGCCGGTCTCTCCCGGCAGCCGTATATCGGTGATGATGAGATCGAAATGACAGTGTCGTCTGAGCTCTTCGGCGGTTGCCACATCTTCCGCGGTTTCCACCAATCCAAAATATTTGCGCAATCCCTTCTGTAGAAAACTACGTATTCCCGGTTCATCATCCACGATGAGCACGGATGCCATACGCACGGAGGATCCCTCCTTGCCGGTGGTCTGTTTACTCTCGATCCTCTCCGCTAGTTCTTCTGCATGTATATTCATTGTATTGTTCCAGTCTTGATGCTGCTCAATACCTGAATTATTTACTGCGTGATCAGGTTAATTATGGGTCAAAATGACTAAATCCTGTGTCGCCGTTTTGCGACCATTTGTCGCACAAAAGATGGCATTTCTCCTCGATTGCGAATTCCCACTGGTTTTTTAACGGTAATTGCGTCTCAATATTCCCGATAACATTCACATAGTAGACAAAAGAAATCCACATACTACTTCATCTGGCCAATGTGCTCGGCCATGACCTATTATGGCACTTCTTTTGCAGACAATGGATACGATAAAACAACAATCTGAGGCATTTACCCTATGTTTTACAGCCTTTTCATGCAACTCGCGCGCTGGCTATGCTTCACTCTTCTGCTAACTACCGGTTACAGTCATGCCGAGAGTGTTCAAAAACAGACCATTCGATTGGCAACAACAACCAGTACCGACAACTCGGGTCTGCTCGCCGATATCCTTCCCGCATTCACCGAAGCGACTGGCTATCCCATCCATGTGATCGCCGTCGGCACGGGCAAGGCACTGCGCATGGGAAGAGACGGGGATGTGGATGTGGTACTGGTACATGCCCGGGCCGCAGAGGACAAGTTCGTCAATGGGGGCCATGGGGTGAAGCGCTTTGGCGTCATGTATAACGACTTTGTACTGGTCGGTCCCGCTGATGATCCGGCCGGTATCGCCAAGGCAGAGGATGTGATCGGCGCACTGCAAAACATCGCCAAGCATGAGGCCAGTTTCATCTCCCGCGGTGATGACTCCGGCACCCATAAGAAGGAGCTTGGGCTTTGGAAAAAAAGCGCTATCCAACCTACCGGCAAGTGGTATCTCGAAGTGGGCCAGGGCATGGGTAAGGTGTTGCAGATCGCCTCCGAAATGGATGCCTATACCCTCACCGACCGGGGCACATGGCTGGCCTATCAGGCCAAGTCGCCGCTGAAAATCGGTTTTCAGGGCGACCCGCTGCTGTTCAATCCCTATGGCATCATCGCGGTCAATCCCCAGCGCTACCCCGATATCAATCTGGCTGGGGCCAATGCCTTGATCAAATGGCTGATATCACCCGACGGTCAGGCGCGAATCGGCAACTTTCGCATCGGTAAGAATCAACTCTTCACCCCATCCGCCGATGCCGGAGCGTTTGCCTCATTCGATCGACCCTATTGATGGAATCACTCGGCGACACCACCTTAGCGGCGTTAAACCTCCTGGTCAGTGGTAACCGGGAGTTGTGGGAGATCATCGCGATTTCGTTTCGCGTCTCCGGCGTCGCCATCCTGGTTGCCACACCACCGGCTCTGCTGGTGGCGTTCCTCCTGACCTATAAGCGCTTTCCCGGGCGTCGCCTGCTGATATCGGTCAACTCCACATTCCTCTCTGTCCCAGCCGTGGTAGTGGGCCTGACCTTCTTCATTCTGCTCTCCAGGCAGGGGCCATTGGGTGAGTGGAAACTGCTGTTCACCCAAACCGCCATGGTATTGGGGCAGATAGCACTCGCTTTCCCGATACTGGTGGCGATGGGGCATTCGGCGCTGCAGGCCTCCGACGTGCGCGCCTGGGAGACCGCCCGTACCCTCGGCGCCAATCCGGCACGAGCCCTGTTGACCATCATGCGAGAGGCACGCTTCGGACTCATGGCGGCACTGCTGGCAGCTTTCGGCCGCATCATTGCCGAAGTCGGCGCATCGATGATGCTCGGAGGCAACATCCTGCACTACACCCGCAACATACCCACTGCCATCGCCCTGGAATCGAGCAAGGGCGAGTTTGCCCAAGGCATCGCCCTGGGCCTGGTGCTGTTGACCCTCGCCTTCTCACTCAATACCCTGCTGCAGCATATTCAGGGTAAGGGGCATCCTGCCACATGAGCGATTCGGTGATTCTCAATGTTTCCACGATGCACAAACGCTTTGGCCGGCGCGAGGTGCTGGACGGTATCGAACTGACCCTGCAGGCGGGTGAGTGCACCCTGTTGAGCGGTGCTAACGGTGCCGGCAAGACAACCCTGCTGCGCATCCTTGCCGGGCTGGAGAGGCCGGACACCAGCCAGATTACCATTGCTTCTGACTCACCCAGATCCTGGCGCCGATGCAAGGGTGATCTGCATAAACAGATTCTCTATCTGCATCAGCAACCCTATATGTTCGACGGCTCGGTCAGATACAATCTTGGTTATGCCCTTGCCACCGGTTTGGATAAACCTTTACGCAATCGTATGATCGATGCAGCCATGGACTGGGCGGAACTGCACCACCTGCACGACACACCCGCCAAGTCACTCTCCGGGGGCGAACGACAACGGGTCTCCCTGGCAAGGGCATGGTTGAGAAATCCCCGAATCCTATTGCTGGACGAACCGACTGCGAACCTGGATCAGGAGGCGAGAGAGCGTACCCTGGATCTGCTTGAATCCTTTAAAAAACAGGGTATTGCCCTGTTACTCGCGAGCCATGATCCACTCCACTTCTCTGCAATGATTGACCGCCACCTGCATCTCTATGAGGGTCGTTTGGTGAAGATTGAGGAGAGTAAGCTGATGTCGATTCCAACAAACCAGACAGATGGCAACCTGAGGAGCACGGCATGAGCGGTTATCCAGCGGTCACCGCGGTCATTCTCGCCGGCGGGCGTGGTCGACGCATGGGGGGTGAGGACAAAGGCCTGATAGAGCTGAACGGCAAACCGCTGGTGCAACATGTCGCTACAGCCATCGCACCTCAGGTCGATGCGATTCTGATCAATGCCAATCGCAACCAGGATCGATATAAGCAACTCGGTTATCCGGTATTTGCCGATTCACTGCTCAATTATCAGGGGCCTCTGGCCGGTTTTATCGCCGCCATGCAACTGATCGAGACCGAGGATATGTTCACCCTCCCCTGTGACGGCCCCCTGGTCCCACCCGACCTGGTCGAGCGCCTGCGCAAGGCACGTCAAGCAGCAGATGCGGAGATCGCGGTGGCCCATGACGGTAAGCGTCTGCAACCGGTCTACGCATTGATCCCCAAGCGATTGGCCGACAGTCTGCAGCGCTATCTGGACGGGGGCGACCGTAAGATCGACCTCTGGTACGAGCAGCATCGGGTCGCCCATGCCGACCTTTCCGATATCCCCCGCACCTTCATCAATATCAATACCCTGCAGGAGCGGGACAACCTCCAGGGGAGCGTAGCATGATCGATTATCCTGTCCCGTTATTGGGTTTCAGCGCCTTCAGCGGCACCGGTAAGACCACCCTGTTGACCGGGCTGTTACCGATCCTGAAACAGCAGGGCCTGCGTATCGCGGTGGTGAAACACGCCAGCCACCTGTTTGAGATTGATCATCCCAGCAAGGACAGTTACGAGCTGCGTACGGCGGGGGCCAGCCAGATGTTGGTAAGCGCCCGCGGGCGCATGGCCTTGATCACTGAATCCGATACCAGACTCCCGGAGCCCGGTCTGGCACAAATGCTTGACTATCTCGATACAAACAACCTGGATCTGGTGCTGGTGGAAGGGTTCAAGAACGAGGCGATCTATAAAATAGAGCTCTACCGCCCTATCCTGGGCAAACCCCTTTTGTGTCATACTGACCCCTATATCATCGCGCTCGCCACCGATGAGGCAATCCCCGGTGTCCCTAATCACCTGCCGATACTGAATATAAACGATCCGCAGGAAATAGCCGGATTCATACGTGAATACATGCATCGATATGGAGAGAACGGATTAAATGACCGAACAAGCCAGCGGCTCCAGCGTCAGTTGTGCTGACCCGGAGGCACCGTCAACCCTCACCGTCGCCGCGGCCCGGGAGGCGATCCTCGCAAACATCACCCCCATCGAGACGAATTTAAGGCTGCCACTGCGGGATGCCCTGAACGCTATCCTGGCGCAGGATATCGTCTCGCCCATCGATGTTCCCGGTCATACCAACTCGGCCATGGACGGTTATGCCATGGCAGGCAGCGATCTTCCGCAACAGGCCTATCGGGACTTCAACCTGATAGGTACCGCAGTCGCAGGCGCCCCGTTTGACCAATCCTGCGGTGAAGGTGAGTGCATTCGCATCATGACTGGCGCCCCCATGCCTGCGGGTACCGATACCGTTGTGATGCAGGAACAGGCCACCCTCGTCAATGAGTCGCTGGTGCGTATCTCTCAGGGCCAGCACCCGGGACAGAATGTCCGTCTGGCGGGCGAGGACATCGCACAAGGAAGCGTGGTGCTCAAAACCGGCAGGCGTTTGACCCCCGCGGATCTGGGCATCCTCGCCTCCCTCGGTTTTGCAGAAGCCACAATACGCAGACGCCCCCGTGTGGCCTTCTTTTCCACCGGCGATGAACTGCGTTCCATCGGTGAGCCCCTCGCGGCAGGAGAGGTCTACGACAGCAACCGCTACTCCCTGCATGGCATGTTGCAGAAGGCTGATGTGGAGCTACTCGACCTGGGGGTGGTAGGTGACGACCCCGACGCCCTGCGACAGGCATTCAACAGCGCCGCCGAAGCAGCGGACATGGTGGTCACATCCGGGGGCGTATCGGTGGGTGAAGCCGACTACACCAAGACGATCCTGCAACAACTTGGGGATATGCAGTTCTGGAAGATCGCCATGAAGCCGGGAAGACCCCTGGCGTTCGGCAAACTGGGTGACAGCAACTTCTTCGGTCTGCCTGGCAATCCCGTGGCGGTGATGGTCACCTTCTACCAGTTTGTGCTGCCCGCGCTCCACTATCTCGCCACCGGAACACCCTATACTCCATTTACCCTACAAGCCTTGAGTGGGCAAAACATCCGTAAGAAGGCAGGCAGATATGAATTCGTTCGCGGACTGATGCAGCGTCTTGAGGACGGCTCATACCAAGTCGATACAGTCGGCCGTCAGGGCTCGGGCATCCTCACCTCCATGAGTCGAGGCAACTGTTTTATTCTACTGCCGGAGGATTGTGACGGTATCGATTGCGGCGATACGGTGATCGTTCAGCCTTTCGAAACCCTGGTATAAAAAGTACTCAAAGCTCTTTTTCAAACCTGTCTACCAGTCGCTCCAATATCTCCCAATCCGCATCTGAGAGTCGGCCCTCCATGGCGGCACGCTCGATCCTGAGAAGGACCCTTCTCGTCTTGGCACTCAACCGTTGCTGCATCTGATCGACCTTTGACAGCAGGGCCTGGAGCATCTCCTCATCGCTCTCGGCAACCCGGTTATGTTCAGCGACGGGAAAATGGAGGGCATTATCCGGGTAGTGGTGTTGTAGATCCATATGGCCATCGGCAAGCTCAAGATTATTTTCGATACGCCGCGCCACATCTTCACCCATGTTGCGCCGGTCTGTGACCATCTGACTGACATGAGCCGGTGCCAAACCCGCTTTCTCCGCAAACGCCCGCTGAGAACCAAAACGTGCTATCTGCGCCAGCAGATTCTCCTTTCGAATCGCCCTGATCGTGACCATCCCAGGATCATAGCAATTTGCTACGTCGTAGAGGAAGTAAAAAAACCGCCAATTGATTCAGCGGCTCTTCCTCATATCCGCCTGGACTGCCGGTCGGCCGATGCAATTCCCTGCTGTCACCAAATTTCAGGTTTGCCACCAATGTTGCCAAACCTTGGCGCAAAGGTGCCAATCTCCGATAGCGGCCACGCTGTCCAAAGAGAGAGCATAATCGTCAAAAAGATATGGAGGATTCGCTGCTAGTAGCGGTCTCCAAAACTGATCTGCTCACCGGGCCGGACAACCCAGTGACGTTGTTCATGAGAGGTAATCAAGGAATCTTACCAACGGGAACCGGTTGCTCGATCTGATTCCTTTCCCGTTTATGAAGACTCAACGGAAAATAGAGCAAGCTGAGGAATCGGCTCTTCGAAAAGATGAACTTGACCAGCAATGGCAGGGTAACGCTGAGCCAATAGGAAACAATAGCCGTGAGCAATATCCACTCCGTGGACAGAAGTTGATCCAGCAACGTTTGTATCTTCTGCCCAATGAAGTCATGAAAGATGAGAATGAACAGACTCGCGGATCCAAATGCCTTGAAAAACCCCTTGGACCAGGGATAAAGGGATAAGTAGTAGGCACAGGACATCATGAGATAGATACCGGATGTCGCTGCCATTGTTGCCAGAACCGGCTCTTGGTAGATGCGTAAATTCATATCCACCCTGGCCTGGGTGAAAACCACAATCGCGAAAAAAACCCCAATCGATATCACCAGCAGGGCAGGATTTGGGATGAAGCTCTTGACTTGCCGATTCAGGAAATGGCCGGACAGGAAAAACGTCATACTGATAAAAATAATATCGACACTGAATGGCAGGCCGGGCAACATGTATTCGTGACCGAACAGCTTGAAACTAGTGTCCCGAAACAGATCCTGACAGATCACACCAAGCACAATCAAACAAACGATAAATGTGAAGCGAAACCAACTGGATCGTTGGTCAAGGCAAAGTAGACGAACCATGAGGTAAGAACCCATGAACAAGGCCCAAAGATGAGGTAAAAACCACATTGGTGTCCACTTAATGGTGGACCCCGTCGCATAGAATATGCCAAGAGTCTCTTTGAGCGCATCGTCTGGCCACAACAGGATGGTGGTTATGAGCAAGAATCCCATGGTGGCGAAGTAGGGTTTGAGCAGGGCATCCGTCTTATGGATGAAAAATGTCATGGGTGACCGAACGGTACTGAAAAAAACACCCGATAGAAAAAAGAACAGTGGCATGCGAAACAGACCCATGGCGTGACTGACATCTGTGCACATCGAGGAGAGTGCACTATGATGGAAAGCCACGAAAAGAATACTCATGCCTTTTGCCACATCGACCAAGTCTATCCTTTCGTGCATAACATCCAGCATTCCTTAAATACCAACAACACCCGTTGCTTCAAACCATGTCAAAGCTTTGCCATGGTTATCCAACAGTTATAATGCAGTGTCTCAACAAGCCTAAGGATATAGGAACATACCCCCTGCCTCAAAAGGGTTTTAGGTGCAGATCAGGCAATAGATTCTCAGGGTGGTGCCGATCCTCTATCAATGGCGAATATAAATCCTGGTTCAGTGCATGGACTGACCAACCTTTAGAATCTGTGCAACAGGTGAACCGAACTCCCCGAAAAGTGCCCGGATCAATCTCCACGAGTCTCCTAAATACCGGGTTCAGCTGCAGGAAAAATAGCTGATTTGCTATTATTACAAAAGCATCTTGCTATTTTTTTCCATGACGCTAACATAATCCAGTCATGGATATGAAGACCTATATCGCCACGGAAGGGCGGGATTCAGCCAGACGTCTGGCGTTTTTGGCGGGGACCAACTACACCTACCTGACCCAGATCGCCTCGGGCTTTCGCAAACCCAGCGGACGTCTGACACTACTCCTGGAACACCACTCCAATGGCAAACTGACCCGGCACGAACTGCGACCGGACCTCTACCCGGAGATATGACCGAAACCGCCTCACAGCAAAACATTACCCGTTTATTCAGCCCGGAATGCTCGAATCATTGGAATCAGCCTGATGTTTAAGGAAAGAGAGAAAAAACCGAGTTCACTCAGCGATGAACTGCGCCACTACTGTGATGAACTGTCAGAGTTCAACCTACGCTGCGATAGATTGTGCAAGGCCCTCGCCGACATCGCCACCCATCACGAATCGATCAGCAGCTACTCTGTGCGCGGCATGCGGTATAACGCCAACTGGTTGAAATACAGGATCAACGACTTCAACCGGCGACTGCGCACCCTCTACGAAAGGGCACTCGATGAACAACGATAGCCAGGTCTGATGCGTCCCTGATAGACATCTGGTGCCGACAGGTTGAAATGGTATTTGATCCGCGCGCTTTACTTGATTTTCATATTAATTAGGTATATTTTTTAATTATTGTATAGCGTTTTCACTTTAAAGGCTTATTAACCATGAAAGTCAGCAAACAAGAGAAGGCGTTGACCCGCAAACGCATTTTAAAGGCGGCCGCGGATGTGGTCAGTGAAAAAGGCTTTAAATCCGCCTCTATGCGGGAAATCGCACGCCGCGCAGAGGTGGGTGACGCCACCATCTATAACTACTTTCCCACCAAGGAGAGTCTCCTCTACGGCTACTGTGAGGAGAAACAGCATGCGGTGGCGGAAGCGCTGAAACAGATCGATGACTTTCATGAATACACCCTAAGGGAGCAGCTGCAGCAACTGACAGAGACCGAGCTTGCCCTTTGGCTACCGGACCGGGATTTCCTATCCGAGGTCTTTACCCTGACCTTTTCCGCACCCGTCGCGGGTGCCGTCAACCTGGCCGAGACACGGCGCCGATTCAATCGCATGGTGGAGGATATGATCGATGCCGCGATCGAGGTGGGTGAGATCCCCGACCAGCCCTACCGGGAGCTGCTGGCCCCCCTCTACTGGGACTATTTCACAGGCATCCTCGCCTTTTGGCTGCATGATGACTCGGAGGGTTACGCCAATACCACTCAACTGGTTGATCGGAGCGTGGAGATTATTGCAATGGTGTTGCAGACAGCGATGATCGGCAAGGCCCTGGATCTCTTCTCTTTCATGTTTCGCAGCCAGATCTGTCGTCATCTGGAGAAGCTGGGTGACTACACCGCCCCCTGGAAACAGGCCAAACGACGCTTCATGGAGGGTGATAATGGGTGACTCCATCCCCAGTGGCAAATTTGCCCGAAGCAGCATTGCCGGCAGTGCCATACTCAAAGCGGGAAGCAGGCGCCTTACACATGCCGCCAAACGCCCCTTCCTGAGCGAGTCGGCGCGCCTTGACCGACAACAGCAGCTCGATGAGGAAACGGCGCGGATCCTGTTCGAGGCCTTCTCCCGCCTGCGCGGTAGTGCCCTGAAGATTGCCCAGATGTTGAGCATGGAGAGCAATCTCATGCCTGACTGGTTTCGTCAGGAGATGAGCAAGTCGTACCACCAGGTACCCCCGTTGGGTCGGCCATTGATTCGTAAACTGATCCTGCAGGAGTTCAACAAGCCACCCGAGGATCTATTCACGCGCTTTGACCCAAACGCCTTCGCCGCTGCCAGCCTGGGGCAGGTCCATGCCGCGGTCGGCAGTCAGGACCAGGATCTGGCGGTTAAGCTGCAATATCCCGGCATCGATGTCACCATCGAAAGTGACCTGCAACTGCTGCGCAGCATCATCAGGCGCACCCGCTACGCCAAGCTGCTCCTCTCTTCCATCGACGAGATTGAACAGCGTCTGCATGAGGAGGTGGACTATCTGCATGAGGCACAAAACACCGAATGGTTCAAAAGCCGACTGCATCTGCCTGGGGTGATTATTCCGGCGGTCTACAAGGATTACACATCGAAGCGCATCCTGACCACCGAGCGGTTGCGGGGTCTTCATCTGGAGGCCTGGTTAAGCACCGATCCCAGTCAGCAGGCGCGCGATCACTTCGGGCAGCGGTTATACGATATATTCGTCAACTCCTTCTACGGGCTGCACGCCCTGCATGCCGACCCCAATCCTGGCAACTACCTGTTTGCCGAGGACGGCACCCTGGGCCTGCTGGACTTTGGTTGTGTCCGCTACTACTCGTCGGATTTCGTAAACCTGATACCGGTATTGTTGCATGCCTACCTGGAACGGAATGCGGAAAAAGTGATCTCGACCTACCAACAACTGGGCATGGTTGCGGAAATGTCGGGGGATGAACAACAATCCTTTTACGACCAAGTCCTGCAGCCTTTCGGTGACTGGCTGACCAAGCCCTTCAAGGCGGGACGCTTCGATTTCACCAATCAGCAGGCATCATACACCGCCGAGGGTTGGGCTGCATTCAAGCAGCTCAGCAAAGTTCACAAGATCAACGATCTCGCCAACGAGTTCATCTATTTCGACCGGACCTTCTTCGGTCTTTACCAAATCTTCGAGCAGATGGGCGCATGTATAGATATGGAACATCAGTGGCTGCACTGAACAAGCCTTTAATATGGGGCGGTAGCATGAGTCTGCTAGCCGCTTTCCTGCACATCGCAATCATTGTCGGCGGTCCGTCCTGGTACCGCTTTTTCGGCGCAGGAGAGAGGTTTGCCCAACTCGCGGAACAGGGCTCACCCATAGCGGGATCCATCACCGCCCTGATTGCCCTTGTGCTGATGCTATGGAGCCTGTATGCCTTCGCCGGCGCTGGCCTGGTACGTCGCCCACCTTGGCTCAGATCAGTCCTGGTCATCATCACCGCAATCTATCTTGTACGCGGTATGATGCTGTTGCCTCTGGCTTTGTTCATGCCCCAGGTGGTCGATATTTTTCTAATCTTGAGTTCGTTGATATGCATTGTAGTCGGCATACTGCACTTCAGTGGAACAAGACAAATGATCTGGGAACACTCATGAACGAAAGCAGTGACGGCCTGGTCGTCAAAAACAACCCATTTACCAACCATCAACTTCCCTTGGGCGTACGCCTGTTCATGAATGCTGCAAAACTGACCTTCCGCGTGACAGGATGGGTTTCACCCAGACTGGCCGGTGTCTTGGCACTGCGCCTGTTCATGACACCACCCAGGTTTCCCATACCGCGCAGGGAGTTGAAGATTCGTGAAAGTGCCCGTTTGACCATGCATGAAATTCATGGCGAACAGATCGCGGTACGCACCTGGGGAGAGGGTCCCAGCGTATTGCTCTGCCATGGCTGGGGGGGACGCGGCACCCAATTCTTCGCCCTTATCGAAGCCCTGGTGGCAGCCGGCTATCGCGCCATCGCCTTTGACGCCCCTGCCCATGGCGACTCATCGGGAAAACGCACCAACATGTTGATGGCCAGCCAGACCATTGCCGGTATCGTGGAGAGAGAGGCACCGATCAGTGCCGTGGTCGGTCACTCCTTCGGCTGCGGTATCGCCCTGCTTGCCATCGACCGTCACCAGATACCCTCGGACAAGGTCATACTCTTCAGCTGCTTCACCGACACCCTGTGGATTTCGCAACAGTTCGCAAAGGCATTCGCAATCAGCGATGGCGTCATCGAGGCCATGCGCCAAACAGCAAACCAGCGCTTTGCCCATCATTTCGACAAACCCTGGGATTGGATGGATCTCTCACCGGTGAATACCATCAACAAGGTAACAGGCGACCTGCTGTTGATACATGACAAGCAAGACACCCATGTCCCCTACCAACACGCCCTGAAACTCAAGCAGATAGCCCCGCAAATTCAGCTCCTGACCACCGAAGGGCTGGGGCACAAGAAGATACTGAAGAACAAACAGTGTATCGATGCTTGCATTGATCATATCCGGGGTTAGTCGTTCCTTTCACTTAGTCATATCAGCTTCACGAGTCAATCATTACTACGTAGCAAACTTCAGCTAGCGTTTCTTCACTGACTACAAATCACTGCCACAAGGTTGTAACAATGAAGAAACCTGATAATGATCCTATCCATGACCCATCTGACTCGGATCGTCGCCGCTTTCTGAAAACCGCCGGTGCCACTGCTACTGGCGCCGGCCTTATGAGCTACCTTCCCAGCGCCCACTCCAGGCACTACAACGATTACACCCCGGCGTTCGACTATCCATTCACCCTGGGTGTGGCCTCGGGTGAAGCAAAGGGGCGTAGCCTGGTTCTCTGGACCCGCTTGGCCCCGGATCCTCTCAATGGCGGCGGCATGCCCGATGAAGACGTGGTTGTAAAATGGGTTGTAGCACGTGATCCGGATATGCAGAAGGTGGTAAGGAAGGGTTATGCGGTAGCCTCTCCTGAACAAGGTCACTCCCTGCACGTCAAGGTGAGGGGATTGAAAGCCAATCGCTGGTACTACTATCAGTTTATAGTCGGTGATTTTACAAGCCGAACAGGAAGAACACGAACACTGCCAAAAAGAAAATCCGATATAGATAAACTCTCATTCGCCTTCGTCTCATGCCAGGAGTATCAGTTTGGCTACTACACGGCGTATAAGCATCTGGCGAATGAAGAGCTGGATTTCGTCATCCACCTGGGCGACTACCTTTATGAGGTTGGATTCAGCAATCCCTATCTGCCTTCGGTACGTACCCACGTCGACGAGGAGTGCGTAACCCTTGAGCAGTACCGCAATCGCTATGCGGCCTATCAGTTGGATGAGAACCTGCAGGCTGCACGCGCCGCCTTCCCCTTCTTCCATTTGTGGGATGATCACGAAATCGATAACGACTGGGCCACTGACACACCTGAGGATTGGGATGATCAGACCAGAGAGGATTTCCTTATACGTCGACAGCATGGCATGCGGGCCTATTATGAGAATCTGCCCTTGGATCCCGCTCTCGCTCCTGATGAGGAAGAGGACAAGGACGAAGTTGATGATGACAACGAGATGCGCATCTACCGCAAGATAGAAATCGGCAACCTGGCGCGAATCAATCTGCTGGATTGCCGGCAATACCGTTCCGACCAACCCTGCACCACGGGTGGCGCCAAAGGTTCGGAGGCGCCCAAGGCCAATCCGCCATGTCCCGAGATGTGTCCTGAGCGGTTCGACAAATCGCTGACCATGCTGGGTGAAAGGCAGGAAAAGTGGTTGAGGAAGAATCTGAAAAGATCAAAGGCAAAGTGGAACATCATCGCCTCCACCGTGTGGTTATCCCAGTTTATCTACGATAAACGTGATCCGCAGACCGGTGCCTTGATAACTGACGCCGATGGCAATGCCGTAAAGCTCATCAATACCGACTCCTGGGATGGCTATCCTACGGAACGTCAGCGGTTGCTGGACTTCATCGACAAGAAGGACATATCCAATGTGGTGGTGGTAAGCGGGGATTGGCACGTCAATGGCGCAATGAATATATTGCAGGACTTCAATGATATTTCATCGAAGATACTGGGTGCAGAATTTTCTTGTACTTCAATAAGCAGCATCGGCCCATGGGCTCCAATCATGCAGGCAGATATGCACAAGGATGGAAATCAGCACGTACACTATGTTAACGGCGATAACCTTCGCGCCGGTAAAGATGTACACGGGTATGTTATTTGTCATCTCAACCACCAGCAGCTACAGACCGAATTCCGCATTGTCGATTCAGTTAGAAATTGGGAGGATGGTGAAATAGGTACAGATGCAACATTTGTCGTTTCTGAAGGTGTTGCGGGCACATTCCAAGTCTAACCCAACTGTCACTATGACGTATCAGGGCGAACTGATATGCCAATCGACATCGGTGTGATATATTGCATCGCCTGACTCGCTACCCGAGCAAGTGAGTTTAAACTGCAATTTAACCGATGGAGACAGAATGTGATATTCACAAGGCTCACGGTATTAAATGTAGTCCTATGTCTAACTATAGGGTGTTCTGCGGAAGAAAGCGGTGATGAAAAAGCGAAGCAGGACACCCATGTTTTCCATGGTTACAAGGATACTCTGGATAAGGCAAATAGCGTCGATCAGACACTTATGCAAGCCGACAGGGCCAGGCGAGAGGAGTTGCAGCGACAACAAAACTAAGCAATCGATCCGAGGTGCGAACAACAACCTTATTCGCCGTTACATCGATCTCTGACACACGCTCGCCGACCTTCAGGCGAGCATCAGTAAATGATGATGATCTCTTTCTTATACCGAAAAGCTTGTCGGTCGTGGCTACAACGGCGACATGTTTACCCGCTTTCACCGCTACCAGCTCAGAGCGAACAGGGAGGCGTATTTCAAAGAAACTATTCATTGATATGTTGTAACAGACTGCACGATCATCAGTCGCCAACACAGCGATGAACGGTGACAAGGATGCAGTCGCGCCCTCTGCCTCTTGCGGCTTCAAACGAAACTCTTTCCATGCACCGGAAGTGATT
>NATW01000150.1 GCA_003094555.1 gamma proteobacterium symbiont of Ctena orbiculata | reverse complement strand
CGGGCCCGATCGTGATGTTCACCGCCCGGGACGAGGATGTGGATGAGATCGTCGGTCTCGAACTGGGCGCCGATGACTATCTGACCAAGCCGGTGGAACCGAGGGTCCTGCTGGCAAGGCTGCGCTCCCTGTTACGCCGCTTTCGACACAGCGAGCACAACCCCCAGGAAGATGACCAGCGCCATTTCGGTACCCTGCTTATCGATGCCAGTGCGCGTGCGGTGAGCATCGATGAACAGGAGGTGGAGCTCTCCACCGGGGAGTTCGATCTGCTCTGGCTCCTGGCCACAAAGGCCGGCAAGGTGGTGAATCGGGACAGTGCCTTGAAGACCCTGCGCGGTTTCGGTTACGACGGCCTCGACCGCTCGGTGGATATCGGCATCTCCAGGTTGAGGCGCAAACTCGGCGACGATGCCAACCACCCCTATCGCATCAAGACCGTACGTGGCCGGGGTTATCTGTTCGTACCGGATGCCTGGGACTGATCCCCATGGCCCGACTCTACATCACCCTGTATGGGGTACTCTTCATCACCATCGCCTTCTTTTTCGCCAGCCTGAACTGGTTTCCCGACCTGGTTCTGCACGGTACCGTGAAACGCTACTATGAACGGGCCATGCTCGGCGCCTATGAGCTTGTGGAGAATCGCTTGCAGGGCAAACCCCCATCCAGCTGGGAGGAGGTGATCCGCGATCTGGAACCCCACTTTCACTATGGATTGGGACTCTACACCCTGGATCGGATCGAGGCCTCCGAAAAGCAGAAGCGCATTGTGCGGACGGGAGAGCTGATCTTCCTCGAAGAGGTGGAGCAGACCCGGTTCTTCAGACGCGTATTCGACTCCGACCAGTATCTGATGATGGTGCTGGGACCAAACCCGGAACAGGAGGAGCGGGATCAGGTGGCGGGTATCGTCTACCTGATCGAGTCAAAGTTCCTGGCCAGGGAACCCGCGGATTGGCCCACTGTGCTGATGGAGCTGGACAAGATATTCGATATGCCCTTGTCGTTGTTCAGCATTGATGATCCGGCGCTGCCCCAGGATCGATTGACCGACATCGAGGCGGGGAAGACCGTCATCCTGGGTCTGGAGGAGATGAAGGAGACCTACTACAAACGTCTGGGAGATTCCGACCAGGTGTTCCGCGCCGGTCCCTTTCCCCTGCCGCCCCTGATACGCTACTTCAATCCCATACTCTATTTCCTGCTGGCGCTGTTGATCGCCCTTGCGGTCTATGTCTGGGTACGCCCGGTGTGGCGGGATCTCACCCGCATCGATCGGGGTGTGCGGGAATTGGGCGCCGGTGACCTGGACACCCGCCTGCTGGTCAGGCGCCGCTCGGCCCTGAAACCGCTGGCAGACGCCTTCAATACCATGGCCGATCGCCTGCAGCGCCTGATCCACTCCCACCGGGAACTCACCGGCGCCGTCTCCCATGAACTGCGAACCCCCATCGCGCGGTTGCGCTTCAGGGTGGATATGTTGGAAGAGCCCCTGCGCGAGGGTGACCGGGAGCGCCACATCAGCGCCATGCGCAAGGATATCCAGGAGCTGGAAGAGCTGGTCAGTGAATCCTTAAGCTACTCCCGGCTCGACCGGGAGCGGCCCGAGCTGGTGCTGGAGCCGGTCAATCTCAATGATTGGTTAAACGAGTTATTGATCGATCTGGAGGAGTCACTGCCGACGCAACGCATCGTCTGCGAATGTTCAGTCGACACCGTTGATACTGTTGTGAACCTGGATAGCCGATTGATGGGGCGGGCGGTGAAGAATCTGTTGCGGAATGCTCACCGGCATGCCGCTTCAAAGATCGTGTTGTGCGGGGATTGTGGTAATGGGGAAGCGAGCATTGTCGTGGAGGATGATGGGACGGGGGTGCCAGAAGAGGAGAGGAAGCGCATCTTCGAACCCTTCGCCCGCCTTGACAGCGCCCGCGATCGGGAGTCGGGGGGTGTCGGTCTTGGACTCGCCATTGTCAATCAGATCGCGCGTTGGCACGACGGCAGGGTATGGGTCGAGAACTCCGCCTTGGGCGGTGCACGGTTCATTATCGCTTGGCCTGAGCAAGTTGCTGGAAACGTCAAGCAATAGAGAGACGGTACAGGAATATCGCTTGATGGTCTCTCCCGGATTTTTGAGGTGATAATACTATTGCATCCACGATAGCTAGTATCGGCCAGGAGCTGACCCTTGTAGGTTCAGGTAACATCAATCCAGATTTCTTCATAGCGGACATATGAGCGGCGAGTTGGTCGGTCGATCCCAATTGGACCGATGGATCAATGGACCCGTTATCGAAGGCCCTTTAACTGATCAAACGGACTGCAAACATGCTTGTGGATCTTCGCTTGCTGCACGGCTCGTTTAAAGGCTCTACGAAGCGTACTGGGAGACGCATGCCATCGCGCCATCTGAGGGGTATTTTGCCAGGGCCGAACCACCGTTGAAGGGAAGACGAATTGCCAGGCCAGTGACCTGGAGGCGGATGGGTACTTTCTGTACAGGGCGTTGGGCATCGGGGCGAAGCCATTTCCGCGAAGCATGTCAGATGTATGTAATTGCGCCACCTTGGTTAGATGGTTGCGCAGTGCCGGGATCAGGGCATCTGGTAGCAACGTTGCCCGGTCCTTATTGCCCTTGGCGGCACGTACCGTGATCGATCGAAGATCAAAATCGACATCCTTGACCCGCAGGGTCATACACTCATGGATTCTCATTCCTGTGCCATAGATGAGTTCTGCCATCAAGCGAGTGGTACCGCTCATCCGTGCGAAGGTGGCCGACACCTCTTGCGTCGACATCACCACCGGGATGGATTTGTAGCGCTTGATCCGCCTCAGATTATCTAGCTCGGGTATTTCCTGTTGCAAAACAGTACGATACAGGAAAACAATCGCATTGAGAGCACCTGATTGTGTACTTGCAGAGACGTTGCGACGGGAGGCCAGGTGGTTGAGATAGCCTTCGATTTCTTGCTTACCCAATTCGTTGGGATGTCGCTTGTCATTGAACAGGATGAACTGACGGATCCAGTAGACATAGGACTTTTCAGTTCTATGACTGAAATGTTTCTGCCGACAGGCAGTTCGGACCTGGTCAAGTAGACGTGGCTTGCGTGGTTCAGCGTGGTGACCCCATGATTTTCCTCCAAAATCGGTAGTTTGCCACTGTCACGACTTGCTGAGAATGTATAACGAGACGCCAAGAAGCTAAGTCTTTGATATAC
>NATW01000149.1 GCA_003094555.1 gamma proteobacterium symbiont of Ctena orbiculata | reverse complement strand
AGCGGCCGGGTAATCGCGGGTGTCACGCTGGCGGGGTATGGGTCGTCTGCACTACTTTCCCTGCTGCCACCCGCGTCAGCCATAGGCAGCAGTGTGTGTGTGCAGGTCATGACCCGGGATGGACGTTACTGGTCCAAGAACACCTTCCAACTTCCCGGTTCAATCGATACCACTCCGGTCGCACTGGAGTATCCGTCCGAACACCAGGAGTATCTAAAGCATCAGAACTCTGGTGACATTACCATGCTCGGGTCTGCACGCAATTGCAGTGAGACCGATACGAGCACCGTGTTCCTGTCCAGCACGGGCGTGGACAAGGGCGAAGAACCGGTTGTCAGCGTCTATGTCAACTCGTCACGCTCGGATACCTACCTGTCCGTAAAGAACGATGTAAACAAACGCCGCCCCGTCCGCTGTCAGACGATTCAGGAGGGCAGGCGGACCGGCTACGATACAATCTGCAAAATAAACCTGAATGAACTGGCAGCATCTCCGGATAACCTCAGTATTAAGATCATCAGGCGGCGCTATGAACGCATGTTGCCAGCCACCGAATTCACTCTGAAGCTTCCCAAGCTTGATTGACCCCGTATACATCTTCCGACTGGCGCGGGCCACGCGTAAAACCAAGACATCACCAGGCAGCCATGAATCTAAAAGAATACTTCCGGGAGCCAAAATTCATATTTGCCGTTTTCACCCTGCTGATGGTGGTCTTGCTGGTAATGTCGGACAGGCAAAAGATCTTTACCCTCAATGTGTCGACGGAGGTCGTCCAGTTTTCCGTGGCAGATCCGCTGCTTTCCGAATGGATGATCGGCAATGCCCGACTCATCGATAACCCGTTCAGTGAAGACAGTGAAGGTGCGGATTTAGGGAAACATTCCGTCCTGATTCTGAATACAGGTACACAGGTGAGGATCCAACGACACGGTGTCGATTACATACGTCTGCTGTTGACAACCGATAACCAGTCATCCATAGGCCGGATCGAGGACGCCGAAGGCCATGGTACGACACTTGCTGACTGGGCATTGCTGCTGATCGAAGTCAGCGGCCAGCCTCTAGTCTTTCCCTTCCGCGGTACCCTAACTGCAGGGGACGATGTCGCCATCGGCGTAGACAGTATCTTACTTTCAGGCACTATCAGTGTCGTGGAAGAGCAGCTGCTTGGTAAGACGCACTACACGGCTGGTGTTGAAACGCTCGATCCGGGCGACCGCGTTCAGCTATGGCGCCGGGAACAAACTGTCTCCGGTTCGCACATGCCCGCGACGGTGGATGGGTTTATACGCGCCGAGCCCATGGACGGTTTTTCCGAACCTATCGATGCCCTGGCACTGGTCGCGCACGGACAGGCTGATTATGTCCAGGTCGAACGCCTTGGCAGTGCCGGCTACGAGGTCCGTGCCCCGCGCTGGGCGCGCTTCCTACATGACCCTCTGCTTGCCGCTACCACCGCCATTATTGCACTCATGGCGCTGCTACTGGAGTTTTCCTCGAAATGCATCGAAGTCGTCCAGCATAGGCGTGGACAGGACAGAACACCCCTAGCGGCCAATGACCAGGCCGATGACACAGGAGACGGAACAAGAGAATGAAACGCATCACACGGTTCAGCCGACAACTGGTTTTCCTGACCCTGCTCGCCTGTTTGATATTTCCCGCACTGGCTGCCGACAGCCGGCCAACCCAGGCCTTCATTCGCGCAGGGGAACATGGGCAGGCGCTGTTGCTAAGCCGACTCGGTGAATGCTATGCCGTCACCCCCAAACATGTGATCGGGGGTGACATGTTCGCAACCCTGATCGCTGGCGAGACGGGCAAGTTCCAGGGTGATGCTGATCTGTTACAGACCTTCGGCTACGACCTGTCTATCCTTCGCGTGAGCGGTGCCTTGGCAAAACAGTGCGGCGGGCCACTGACCAATATACCCGCTCTCGATAGCCTGCTCGCTTCAACCGGCGCTGCCCATGTGACATCGGTCAACGAAGATGGCAGCATTTCCCGTCGAAACGTCACGCTATCCGATGTCGGTTTGCTCTATCTGCGTCTCCGTCCCAACAGTGGGAATGAGCTATTCAAGGGCTTGAGTGGCAGCCTGGTACTGGTGGCGGATAAACCCGCCGCTGTCCTGATGTCGGTGGATCCGGAAACAGGCGAAGGTCGGGCATTGCGTTTTGACCGCGCAATCGAGACCCTGCGCCCCTTTTTCGGTTTGTCCGGCAAAACGGCCGTTGCGGCCACGAATATAACAGTACCGAAGACTGCCAGAGACGGGCTGCAGGCCACGGTCGTTTCCTGGAGCAGTCCACCCATCGGTGCTGAGTATCGTGCATCCAACCTCCTCGGGGCACCGGACAAGGCCTGGTATGCGGTACCGGGCCAATTCCCCCTGGATCTGGTCATCCAGCTCCCGGGAGACAGGGCACATACCCTGGATGCCCTGCGCCTGATTGGTGAGGGTGTCAAACCCGGCGAACGGCTGCCGCGCGACTTCGAGGTACTGGTCAGCAGTACCGGCAAGGGCAGCTGGTTACCGATCATCAGCGGCACCTATTTCAAGACAGACGCTGACAAGCTGGTCAGGTTTGCCCCGGTAAGGGCAAGGCAGATCATGCTACGTATCTATTCCCACTGGGGGGATGCCGATGCCGTGGGCTTGGCAGGCATCGAGATACCTACTGTTAAGTAATTATTCACTTATTGCAAAGTGATTTGTCCCTCGAAAGTACCGTTCCAGCCGCCGGAACAACCGAGCTCGCCTCCGAGCACAGCGCCATCACCCAGTTGGAAGCTGCCACTGCAATATTGCTGCGAGAATTCTATCCTTGTTCCGTTCAACTGCCCGGTGCCACCACGGTAGGAACCCTTGGTTGTAAATTGCCCGGTTTTCTCGTCAAAATCTTTGACATTAAACGTGTAAATACTTCCCCAATCTTTCAATGCCTTCTTCTGAGTGTCACTGGGACTGGTAATCTTAGCGATCTTCACGGAAATCATTTTCTGATCCGCGAATTTGTTCTTGAGTGCCACCGCACGCATCGCTTCATCGGCACTGCTGAAGCCCATACCGAAGGCTAGCTCTCGCATGGCGATGTCATCCGATTTCAGCATGACATCGAGCGCCGCCAGCCGAACCGTCTGGTCTGGATCGTTCAACAGCGCACGAAATTCCTTGATCTTTCCCGAACGTCCCTGGATCTGCTGTTTTAATTCTTCGGCTGTCATTTCCGCCTGCGCCTGACTCCAGTAAGCGGACAACAAAAGTACAAGCAAAATGCTTAATGGTACTGACAACTTACTCATGGACTGGTCTCCCCTGATTTGTTGTTCATGGTTCAGATAGAATAATGTATATCGTGTACGGATGAAATCACTGTGAACTGATTAATAACTCGATCACGATATAGGCTTAGCTTTTTCCCCTATCAAGACATACTTTCGATTTGTTTTTCTCGCCAAACTGGATAACGGCAGAGCAGCGGCAGAAATTCCGGTTTTTGTCCAGACATGGACGTCTACACATCCCTGGTGGCTGCTATCACGTGATGGGTCGTGGCTGGGTGAATCGTGGCAGGAAATTCTGCCGTGAATTGGGGGTAGAATTCGAGGTGATAGATAGTTAAGTTATTATATTATGAGTGCCCCCATTTCCCACAATCTATTCGGCCTCTGATGCAGTTGCTCCGTCATCCGTCGCTGCCTCACCTGCTACCGCACTTGTTGCCGATGCTCCTGACGACTGGTTCTTTACCTGGTTACGTGCGCTACTTCCAGGGCGTTTTTCCGGATACTTTTCGTAGTACGATTCCTCCATCGTCTTGAATCCGTATTTTGCAATCACCGCATCGTAGACATCGCAGGATTTCTGCTGTTCACCTTTTTCGGCAAGGGCCTCGGCAATCTTCACCTGCTCGCCGATGTCATTGGAGGTCGCATGATTCATCTTTCCGGCCATGGTCAAGTCCAGCATACCCTTGGTTACAGTCTGGTATTTACCGAACGGTGTACCCCCTCCATTGCATTCAGCACCCCAGGAGACAAAGGGAGTCGATAAAACCAACATTGCCGTACTGATACCGATTCTGTTCATATCTTCCTCTTTTGCATGCTTTTAGTCGATTCACGAGAAGGTATAAGGAGAATAGCTGCACCACCCCTGCTTAGCAAGGTGGTAAACTGGTAGCGATCCCAACGTTAGGCGTTCGCTGATAACCCCGTCTTTGACATGCCTATTTAAGTTTTCAACTCACACCCACAAAACCCTTCAACCGGCTTTCAATAATTGCTGCATCATGTAGATCCAGTGCTGATGATCAATCTGTAATCATATAGAATTGGCGGTTTTTTTCTGGGATATCGCCTCGCTTTAAAAAAACATAAGTCATTAGGGTTCAACTGTGCATTTGACTTTAAAATTCTTGTTGATTTGACTCGGCTAAAATTGCGTGTACATTTTCTCTAATCAATATATTAGGATCATTAACAAGCTGACTCAAATAAGAACCAGCTTGATCGCCTCCAATTTCACCCATTGCATTGACTGCGTTTAGCCGGACGTCATTATCAGAATCCATCAACAAGCCTGAAATAGCATATACGGATTGTTCACTCTCAAATTCACCAATTGCTTTAATAGCGGCTATTCTGACTTCTTTATTATTATCGAATAACATGGGTTCGATATATATAGCCAGAATATCATCCCTATGTTGCGCAAGCGCTTCTAGCGCCATAATGCGTACTTTCGGTACATTATCGCTCAACGCATCGATTAATAGTGAAAATGCTCCCGGGTGCTTCAGTTCACTGATGTATTCAATGGTTGCACTACGTACTAATTCCTCATCATGCTTCAATAGCTGCGTTAGCTGCATCAATGTGTCGTATGATGAAAGATTTGCCTGTTCCAATTCCACGAGTCTACGCAACTCCGGATTCGATTCGTATGTTTCCGGTTGTTTCAATTCAGGCATATCTGTATCCAATTTCAATTCTGAATTAGCAGGCTTGATAAATGTGACTTTTTCTCGTGAAGCTACTTTTTTATGGGCAAGCTTTCCTGTTTCAAGCATGATGCCCGCCTTGTCTGAAACCTCGCTCTGCGGAGAATTCACAAGCAGATATGCCGTGACAACGATGCCTACAATAATAGCAATTGAAACTACGCTGTATTTGCTCATTGATCTTCCTGTATATATCAACCCTCACCATTCATGGTGAGGGTTGTCTCAATTTCATTCAACAACAAAGCAACTTTCCATTGCGGATTTGTTACCACTTTCTGCACGTACCAGAATTTCGAACTTATATTCACCTTCTTCAGAAAGTTCAAAAAAATCTGGGTCGCCAACTGTCCACTCAGTCATTTCTGCTGGAATAATACTTGTCGATTTGTAATCCGTATCATCGATTTCCACTACCACTTCGTAGTATCGAACACTCACATCACCATACTTACCAAGCTCTGCATGTGAACTAACTACGGCATCCCATGATAAAGTAACTGGGGCAGAAACCACTGGTAGCTCATCTGCATCACAGTCTTCAGCTGCTGGCTGTCCATTGACGGTGACGTTACCAGGCGCTGAAGGAATGACATGAGACAGGTACACTTCACTTTCCCGCTCCTCTCCATCCAGAGTGATACCTTCGATTTCATATATACCTTCAGGAAAGCGCTTAAAGAATTTCTTTGGATCAAGCTCATCGAAGGTCGGCTCGGCACTTTCGAAAAACAGCTCTGTAATACCTTGTTTTTTGAGCCGGCCAATCGCACGGATATACATCATACGACGCTCGTAGGGATCTTCAATTTCAAGTCGTTTCCACTCATCGCCGTCAACCTTGCCGTGGATACCAAGGTCTCCATCGGTATCATTCAATTCAAAAAATAACTCGGCCTCATCAAATGGTATATCTACTTCCGCTATTGCCATGGGAGAGGCCCCTAACAATCCAGCCATCATGATACAAAGGGGTAATTTGGGTAAATACATTTCATTTGTCCTCTTATATATGTGTTGATCACAGGTTCTTCCTGTGTCAATAATAATAAGTGTACCCCCTGAAATTCCCCTGAAAGTAATCTGAAATTTTGCTGAATAATAGGTTTTGTGTAATATAAATAGTGATCCGTACTGCACTAAAGGAAAAATGCATGAAAATGGTTTTTTTATTATTAGTTTTACTAATATTCCTTACATCGCCCTGCTATGCCGTTAGTAAAGAAGAAGTACGAATAATTATCGATAATTCTTACCCGGGAGCACGGATTACTGAAATCGAAAAAGAAAGGTATAAAGGGAAAAAGATCTACGAAGTGGATTTTGTTTATAAAGGAGACAAACTCGAGGCCATCATCAGTCTCGATGGTAGTATTATCAAAGTTGGTAATGACGATTAATCATTACACATTATAAAGATTGGACAACAGAGCACTGTTGACCCGGTTTAAATAATATTGGCCTCTGCACTATTTCGCTTTGCGATAACTACTGTATATGTTTATACCTACTGATAAATAATAGCGCATAAATATAGTATCCAGAGAACAGTAACAGACCTGTACTTACCAGACTTATACAGCATACAGATTAATCTTGGTTTCTGATAATTCGCTGAGGATGAATCAATATTGTACAACCAGCGGCAGGCCGCTGATTGTAACAACGAATACACGTTGACTATCGAGGGCTAACTTCACATCCAGATGGATTATTCTAGCTAGCGCATCTACCAGGGTCAGTCCCAATCCAGAATGATCGTAATCACCCTTGGCCTTGTCTTTGCGCCAAAAGCGGTCCTTCATATGCACAATGTCTTCCGGTTTTATATCAGTGGCCACATTCTTTACGCACAACACGACATTATTGTTGCGAATTTCTGCTGAAATTTCTATTTCTTCCTCTTCGGGACTATAACTAACAGCATTGATGAACAGATTGCATAGAATCATACTGAACTTCTCACGATCAGTTGAAATAATTAGATCGCCAGGTATCTGCTTAACCAGCTTTTTACTTGCATACTGACTGTTAACAGATTGCTGCCAGGCCTCATCACAAAATCGCGACAATTCGATATCTTCGGGATCGCTGTGTAGTAATCCTGCCTCCGAGCGGGTAAGTTCGAGTAACGTCGTCACGATTTTTTCCATCTGTTGAGAAATCTCTCCTACATCAGTAAAAAAAGCGTTAACCTGTTTTGGATCATCTGGCATCATCTGCCCCACCTCGGATAAGGTCCTTAATTCAGACAATGGCGTACGTAACTCATGCGCTACGTTAGATGAAAAGCGTTGCTCTCGTTCGAACGCTGACTGTAAACGTTCCAGCATATAATTTAACTGGTTTTCAATAGGCGCTATTTCCAAACTTTGCACGCCTTCATGCTTCAACCGCGCATCCAAGTTTGATTCATCGATCTCACCTACCTGTTTAGCCAATGAAGACAACGGCATTAGCCCCTTACCAATCAGCCGCCATACCAATAAAGCGGATACCAGTAAAACGGTTATGATAACTAAAAATATAGTAAATCCAATCGAGAACAGAGTTCTATTTAATGAATCTCTCTCACGTGCAAATACCAGCGATATCGGTTTAGGTTGTGGCAGTTCAATGAGTTCCCCGATCTCATCTTCATCTATCTCAACACGTGGCATGAAACTGATTTCGATAAGACGCCCCTTACGGCCATCGGGCAATCTAAGATTGGAAGTTTGAAAAGTGTCTATCGCGACTCCAGCCAGCGGAAGATTAGATTCAGCCAGTGAGGGCGACTTAATCAGTAACCGCTCGCCTTCTTCCCACAACTGGTAATACTCTGGCGAGTCACCTGCCAGGAATTCTGACATGAGGCCATCTTCGGCAAAATCAAACTCTAGACCCTCTTCATCAAGTTCGGTCAGCGATATAAGTGCCTGCGCCTTGTCAAACAACCCTGTATCATAGACCTCTACCACATGATTCTTGATTCTGGTGTGTAAAAATACAGCGGTAAGTGACAACACCACGATTAACGCACTGATAATTGAAACATTAAGTTTTGTTTGGATCGAATGCACGCGATTTCACTCAACCAAGTAACCAAAACCGCGTCGAGTTTTAACCAGGGATGGTGCCCCAGTTGCTTTTAATCGTTTGCGTATCGAACTGATATGGGCTTCGACCGCATTGCGTGTCACATAACTACTAGAGTCATACAATTGATCAATTAATTGATCATGTGAAAAAACACGGCCACGACGACGTACTAAGAATTCAAGTATTTCATACTCATGAGGAGTCAATGCCACCGTTAGGTTATTAAAACTGACAATGCGTGACACCGAATCAATTTGAACGCCTTCAGCCTCTAGCACTGGATTTTTAACGCCAGTGCGACGGCGATTCAATGCTCTAAGTCGCGATACCAGTTCATCGAATGAAAACGGTTTAACCATGTAATCATCTGCCCCAAGATCCAGGCCACGTATACGATCTTCTGTCTGGTCATTTGCCGACAAAATCAACACATGGCTATCAACGTGGTCATTACGCAGAGTGGCTAATACTGTCAATCCATCGACTTTGGGCAAAATCAGATCAAGAATAATTACGTCGTATATATTTAGTTTGAGAAAGTAGAGCGCCTTCTCACCATCAAAGGCTTGATCCACCGTGAAACCCTGTTGTTTCAAGCCACTCGTCAGTGATCTCTGCAGGCGAACTGAATCCTCGACTAGTAATAACTTCATAACCCCGAAAGCCCGAATTTAAAGGTATGACATGGTTATACACATTGTTTATACATTATTTCGCTGAAAACATTGTCAGTCTAGGCCAATAAGCTGAATATCTGCTGAAGATACCGAAATAAAAACATAGAACGCTAATGGTGCAGGCCATGTTTAACCAGGCACCACTCAGCGAGTGGCTCAGTAGTAGTAAGGGATGGTTTCCAGTGAAACCTGGGCTTTCCTTGGCTTGGGCATGATATCGCTCCTAGATATCGAGTACAGATGAAAGGTTGCCATGAGGGCTTGTTATTAGCAATTTTAGGATTGGTATCCGTTATCTGCGGTCAGAACTACGCCTTCGCCAACCTTCAGGCGGTTCCGGTCTCGTGCTCAACGCCATAATGATCGCACCAACGAGGCAAGCCGTGCCTGCAATGACGAACGGCGTCATCCATATGATTGGATAGGTCTCCCCCTGTGCGGCATCCTTGAAGTAGCCCGCCAGCAGCGGACCAGCAATCCCGGCAATCCCGTATGAGGTGAAAACCCAGCCATAGTTGCTGCCGACATTACGGTTGCCGAAGTAGTCTGCCGTGACTGCTGGGAAAAGGGCGAAATTGCCACCGAAATTGAATCCGATCAGGGCTGCGGCAACGATAAAGCCGTTGATCAGACCGAATGCGATGAATACGTGGTAGATCATCAGCATGATCACGCCCTGCAGAGTGGACATGAGAATAATAGCTGCCTTACGACCGATGTGGTCGGATATGCTGCCCCATGCGATGCGGCCGATGCCGTTGAATATGGCGTACCAGGCCATGGCCGTACCGGTGATGACCCCCGCATCGGCGATACCGCGATGCTGCAGGGCGTCGATGCCGAACAACTTGATGCAATAGATTACCATCAGACCGGCTAGTGCGCAGAACATGAACACTGACCACAGCATATAGAACTGACGTGTTTGCAACATATCAGATGCGCTGATGTCTACGGCGCCATGGCTCTGGTGACTGTTGACGTCAGGCGGGGTCCAACCGGCCGGCTGGTATCCCTTGGGTGGGTTGATCATGACGCTGCTACCCAGCAGTACCAGGATGGCGAATGCGATGCCGTAGATAATGAACACGCTTTGCACACCGGGCAGACCGAAGAGGCTCACAGTATTGAGCAGACCGCCAAACCAGGAGCCGGCCAGCTTGACCCAGATGGTCGCACCGAAGCCAAACCCGGCAACCGCGAGTCCGGTGATCAACCCCTTCTTGTCGGGAAACCACTTCACGCCGACAGCGATTGGCACCACGTAGCCGAGACCGATGCCCGCACCACCGATCAGGCCGATGAAGATCAGTTGGGCCCAAAAACCGCTGCCGAACAGTCCGCCGAGCACGTAACCGGTACCCAGTAGCAGACCGCCTGACACCGCCAGTGAACGGGGTCCGATTTTCGGCAGCCAGCGCCCCGCCATAACCATGACTATGGCGAACGTCGCGAGCCCAGCTGAGAAGACCCAGGCGGTATCACTGGCACTGAAGGCATAGGGGCCCGCAGGGTCGGTAAGCAAGGCGGTGAATACTGACCAAGCATAGATCGCACCGAGCGCCAGTTGAATCAGTATGGCGCCAACTACGACAAGCCAGCGATTGAAAGTCGGTTGTGCCTCCATTGGCGGAACTCCGGGTGAGGGTCAAGGAATCTACTATTGATTTGACAATAGCATATCCGCGAGACAACTATCGGCGTCATCCCATCATGGTTTTTGTTTTGAATCTGCACCTGGGCGGCTCGATTTATCAGTGGCTTATTAACTGCAGGCCCGAACCCAGAAGTAGTTTTTATAATACACTTTGGTAATTTGTCACATTTTTACAAAAAAACAGAGAATTGATTTGTAATTCTTTGTAATTATGCTATTTTTTTAGTTGTAACCTTGCAACATATCCGAGACGACCAAAATGACTGGCCTCTACAAATCGAAAACCTGCCAGGAGTGCCCCCACCTGGTTATCAGTGGGACGGCCTGCGACTGGCAGCCACATGAATGCCCCATTCAGATAGAGAAGATGCAACGTCAGAAAAAGACCCGCGCAAAAGCATTTTTTCTGACCAATCTGTTGATTGCTGACGATTTTGACGCTGTACGTAGCAGCAATTAATAGAACCTCTGGATAAGCGGCAGTAGCAGTACCTGAGACACCCATCCAAATAGCATCTGATGCGTAATTCTGGATGGGTTTCCTGCTTGGCTGCGATAATACGTGCGCGCATTGTCCTGATGAGCTTGGATGCCACCCCCTATCACCACTGCAGAGCCCACCGTGGCTATCTGTGCCAAACGATTCCCTATCACGGCAAGTGCCAGCACATCGATTGATAAGCCCGTCATAGTTCCCAAAATAAACAAACCAGCGACATCCATGAATTAACAGCTGATTCAAGCGTGTATTGAGTCTGCCGACATATTAATCTGGGAGAATACAGCATCATTACAACTGTCAATACTGCTCAATCAGATTAAATCCGGAATAGATATGATTCGATATTTTTTTGTTGCTGCAACGATTTTTGCACTATCAGGTTGTGCCTCCATGGGCAAAGATGAGTGCATGGTGGCCGATTGGCAAGCCATTGGTTATGAGGATGGAGCAAAGGGTCATGCACTCTCCCATTTAAGTAATCATCGAAAGGCCTGTTCAGAGTATGGCATTACACCGGACATGAATCGCTATGAGCAGGGTCGTCTGGCAGGTCTTGAGGAATATTGCATTCCCAGTAAGGGTTATGCACTGGGTAAATCCGGTAAAAAGCTCAACAGGGTCTGTAAAGCGCCTTTGGCCAGGGAGTTTGAACAAGCCTGGTCTGATGGCCTTAAGGTACACAAGGCACAATCCCAACTGCGAAACAGCGAACGTAAGCTGAAACAACAGCAGAATATTCTGGATGATCTGAACAGCCAGATTGAGGATGCGGAAGCTGAATTGATAGGTGATGGTATCAGCCGTAAAAAACGTAAGGCGCTGCTGGCTGAGATTAAAGACCTCAATGCAGAGCTGGCAGATACGGAGTACGAGTTGTCAGTGTTGGAAGATCAGGTACTGGAAGATCGTGACGATTTAGAACGAATCGAGGCGCGATATGACTACTGATGAGAAAAATACGAGACACCGAAAAATGATTAAACACTCAAGCAGCCGATCAATCTGAGATTACAGTGGGTATCACAGAATTCCCACAGCAATCCTATCTCCAACGTTAATAATCCGGACCCTGCAATACGATCAACACGAAACCGAGATTTTGGTAGTCGTGGATCTGTGCCGGACCCGAAGGGGAAACATCCACATAAGCCGGGAAATCCTCGGGTGTGTAACCATCCCATCCCGCATGCACGCCACACACATGCAGATCGATCTCTTCATCTCTCAGCTGCTGCGCCTGGTCATGGATTGGCGCCAAAAGGCCCTCTGCCTCATCAGCCAACAGACCGAACTGTTCACGCCCATGGGTCACCACGGCAATCGGCAGCTCGGGAAAACGTTTGCGCAACCGAGCGCTTAACTCAGCGATCTTGGGCAGGGCCCAGCCCAGGGCATCGTCGTCATCCTCTATGATCTCGAAGACCACACCGGCAGGTTCTTCATCGGCCTCAAGCAGATGATCCACCTGGGCATCGGCCAGGGCCAAACCGGATAGGGAAAACAGCAACATCAGAGAGAAAAGGTGCATAGAGTGAACACTCCCCGGTTAACTCGTCAGTAAATGGACAGCAACCGCAGGATCCAAGTTTCAATATACCGATAAAAAGTTTGTCCCCATTGTCACGCACCATGAGACACTGTCTGTTATGGACTTTGTGGCTTAAAATTTCTGCTATCGAGTGACCTTCTCGTTTCTGTTCTTGTATTGAAATTGAAATCTGCAGTCATCCGCATCTTCCGCCGCACAACAGAGCTTCTCAATATGGTGTTTCCCTGGCAGAGCAGTGCTAAGCAGGCCTTTCAAGGTACCAAGCAGGAATTGGCAGGCGTGCTTCTGGGGTTTCTTCGGTCTGACGTTGATTTTAGATGCAGTGATCGCGAGCACATTATTCTGCAGATGCGCCTCAGCCATGGGTGATATCGCCGGCAAGATCAATTGGCTGAGGGCCTCAGGCAGGTCTTCTATTGGGGAAGAAAGTTTTTGCTGTTTAAACAGGTGCAGTCCGAAGCTGTGTCCAAGCTGCCTGGCCCTGGACTGGCGCTCATCCTGGGGTATGGTACTCAAGATTTCGTAAAGCCGACCACCCACATTGGGATAGCGGCTCAACAGGGAGAAGACAAGCATACGGTCACGTATCTCTTGGTCCCCCACTTCCGGGGCAATTGTCTGCTGATGCTCAGGCTCACTCTTTTGTTCATCGGTGACATGGACAGAGGCGACGCCCTTCTGATCCAACTTGTCAACCGAGAGAATTCCATGCACCCCTCTGAGCTGGTCGATGATCTCCTGTTTGGGCATGTCAGGGCCATCCAGCTCGAGCACCAGGTATCGGGTATCGACGAATGGGGTATTTTTCAGGGTTCTTTGGGTACACGTCAGGCCCATTGACTTCAGGCGTTTGACGACTCTCAATTGTATGCCCGGCGCTGATGCTATCTGCAGTACTATTTCTGTTATCACGGTCACTTCACCCTTGGCGCCCTCCTTATACCTAATGGGGCCTTAGTCATAAGCTGAATTTATATCTGTATAATACATTCAGTGGGACATTTTTCAAATCCGGCAGGTGTTGATGCCCAACAAGGGAAGCCGCTTACAGGGGTGCAGCCACGACAATGCCCCTGAAGCGATTCTGCTCTGAGCACAACTATCAGTGGCTTTCGATAACTGACTCTTTTAACCCTTCGTTCAAACCTAATGTATATTAATAGGGTAGATCCTGATATGTAGAGTCAGTCATGCGTATATTTAAAGTCGTTTTCTTGAATCAGGGAAAGGTCTACGAAATCTTCGCCAAAACTGTACAGCAAGGTGAACTCTACGGTTTTGTGGAAATTGAGGACCTGATCTTTCAGGAGACCAGTACGGTAGTCGTGGATCCTTCCGCCGAGAAGCTGAAACAGGAGTTCTCCGGTGTCCACCGCACACGGATACCCATCCATGCGGTGATTCGCATCGATGAGGTGGAGAAGAACGAGCATGGCCCCGGAAAAATCATAGAGATAGATTCCGACTCGAATATCACCCCTTTTCCCAATCACCTGTTCGATCCTAAGAAGCGACCGGAGAAATAGTCGCTGATTGCGAATCCGCATTGAGCCCCTCGCAGTGCTGGTGACAATAGATGGGATGAGATCCATTCGCCCCTCTGCCAATTTCCTGTACGGCTGTTTCCTGCTCCTCTCACCGATCTGGCATGGTTGTGGCAGCGATACACCACAACAAACCCTTGTTGATGAGCCCCCGGCATTGCTGATTGCCGCAGAGAAAGGCGATCTCCCTACCCTCACCAGGCTGATCGAGGGGGATGGCGCAGTCATCGATGTCAAGGATGCCTGTTTCTGGACCCCCCTGATGAAGGCCGCATTGAATGGCCATAGCGAGGCGGTCAAGCGTCTGATTCTGGCCGGTGCTGACGTCAACCAGAAGGACAAAGGGGGTTACACATCTCTGATGCTGGCCGCATCGAATAATCATCATCATGTCATCGATCTTCTGATGGAGGCTGGGGCCGATATCGACCTGGTGGAGAAAACCAATGGCTGGACTGCCTTGATCTGGGCAGCGAAACGGGATCATAGAGCGGCCGTGAAACGACTGGTGTCACACCCGGTTGATCGGAATATCAAGGACTTTTCCGGAAGGCGGGCTGTGGATTGGGCCAGGGAGAAGGAATTTTCTGAAATGGTCTCTCTGCTGGAATAGGCGGACAAATCGCCTCTTGGCTCATCGGATTTGATCTGCGGACCGATCTATTAGCAGAATATGCTAATTAACTGATCCAGATCATCACCCCTGTTCCACGGCAATTCTATGATAGTTAATCAGATAGCTCCTATCTGTGATCGAGCGTTTCTCAGGAGGGATCTCTCATGCCTCAGAACATCACCAATGACCATGATCTACGAGCAGCGATCAGCGGGCTTTCACCTGCCGAGCAGCGCACCCTGGGTGGTCAGTTTGTTGCCAATGTGGGTCATTTGAGTCAAGACCCACGTATCAATCGCGCCATCGACGCGGCTAGTAATCCGGATATTTCCCTGGCTGAGCTGGAGGAGACCTACAAAACCGTGAAGGCCTTTGCGACGCAGACCTATACCGCTTGCGGCAGCGATGCCGATTGGGCGGCACAGGCCGAGCATTTTGTCGCTGCGGCCGCGGCGGCCGCACTCTCCAGCGATGACCAGACCGGTGCGCGGGGGGCTTGGAAGGCCGCCATGCAGGCCCGCATGGCGAAAAATTGCGAAATGATTCTGATCGATGACGGTGCGGCTGCGAATGAGTCGGAGAACCAATATCAGATGGCTGAGCGCTATCTGGAAGGGCTGCAACAGTAAATTGTAAGTTGGGTGCGGTTCATAGCATCCAACCCAGGTCTGTGATCAGTGCTTACCATCCGACAGGGTGATCCCATCCAGCTCATCGATCAGGGAATCGCTGGTATGGGCCGCACCAAGTTTTATCATCAGGCGTACATCGTTGGCCGAATCGGCATGGGCCAGGGCATTCTCATAGCTGATGACACCCTCTTCATAAAGCTGGAAGAGATGCTGGTCGAAGGTGATCATGCCGTGTTCCGTTGAACGCTTCATCAACTCTTTGAGTTTATGGATTTCACCTTTACGAATCAGCTCTGCGGCCAAGGGGGTATTCAACATCACCTCGACAGCGGCACGCCGGCCGTTGCCGTCCACTTTAGGGATCAGTTGCTGAGCCACTATAGCCTTCAGATTCAGCGATAGATCCATAAAGATCTGCTCTCTGGCATCCTCCGGAAAGAAGTGGATAACACGATCAAGTGCCTGATTGGCGTTGTTGGCATGCAGGGTCGAGAGGCATAGATGACCGGTTTCGGCAAAGGCAATGGCATGCTCCATGGTCTTTCTGGTACGTATTTCACCAATCAGAATAACGTCCGGCGCCTGGCGCAGAGTGTTCTTGAGCGCCACTTCATATGACTCGGTGTCTATACCCACTTCACGCTGCGTAATGATGCACTGGTTGTGATCGTGCATGTACTCAATGGGATCTTCGATACTGACAATATGACCGTCGCCCCTGGTGTTGCGATAGCCGATCATGGCCGCCAGTGAGGTGGATTTACCGGTTCCGGTAGCGCCCACGAAGATCACCAGGCCGCGTTTGACCATGGAGAGATCCTGCAGAATGGGGGGTAGATAGAGTGATTCCAGGGTAGGTATCTTGGTTTCAATGCGGCGTAGTACCATACCCACAGTATCGCGCTGATAAAAACTGCTGACCCGGAAGCGGCCCAATCTTTTGACACTGATGGCGAAATTGCACTCTTTGGTTTCGTCGAACTCCTTCTGTTGTGCATCGGTCATGATGCTATAGACCATCTCCTTGGTCTGCCTGGGTGTCAAAGGGGTCTTATTGATGGGATGGATCTTTCCATCCACCTTTATGGAGGGCTCTCGCCCAGCGGTAACAAACAGATCGGACGCCTTGTTTTTCACCACCACGGATAGAAGTGCGTTCAAATCCATAATCTTATCCTCTTTATTCAGATTCCAACCCGGCAGCGATACGGCGTCGCTAATTCAGGCAGCAGATAGCAACCGCAAACGTGGCTGAACAGGTGTCATCATACACCTGGAAGATAATATAGTTTAGAACTGATCCTTGTTTTGCGCCTTGGCCTTGGCGTCAAGACGGCTTACCACACCACGCTGCACCAACTCCTTCAGGGCCTGGTCCATGGTCTGCATCCCCGCTGCCTGTCCGGTCTGGATCGCGGAATACATCTGCGCGACCTTGTCCTCACGGATCAGGTTTCGGATCGCCGGCGTGCCAACCATGATCTCCCATGCGGCAATTCGACCACCGCCAATCTTTTTCAGCAGGGTCTGGGCAATCACGGATCGCAGGGATTCGGACAACATGGATCGCACCATCGACTTCTCTCCCGCCGGAAAGACATCGATGATCCGGTCGATGGTCTTGGCCGCCGAACTGGTGTGCAGGGTACCGAATACCAGATGTCCGGTTTCGGCGGCGGTCAAGGCCAGGCGGATGGTTTCCAGATCACGCAGCTCGCCCACCAGGATGATATCCGGGTCTTCACGCAAAGCAGAGCGCAGCGCCTCGGAAAATCCCAAGGTGTCACGATGCACTTCGCGCTGGTTGATCAGGCACTTCTTGCTGGAGTGAACAAACTCGATCGGATCCTCGATGGTGAGGATATGGGAGTAGTCATTGTCGTTCTTGTAATCCATCATGGCAGCCAGGGTGGTGGACTTACCGGAGCCGGTCGGTCCGGTCACCAGCACCAGCCCCCGGGGCACATCCACGATTTCCTTGAAGGTAGTGGGACAGCCGAGCTCTTCCAGGGTCAGCACCTTGGATGGGATGGTACGAAACACCGCCGATGCGCCGCGGGCCTGATTGAAGGCGTTGACACGAAATCTCGCCAATCCGGGAATCTCGAAGGAGAAGTCATTCTCCAGGAACTCCTCGAAGTCCTTGCGCTGCTTGTCATTCATGATGTCGTACACAAGCGCATGCACGACCTTGTGTTCAAGTGCGGGGACATTGATGCGTCTGATGTCGCCATCCACACGAATCATGGGTGGCAAACCGGCAGAGAGATGCAAGTCTGATGCGTTGTGCTTGACACTGAAGGCCAGAAGTTCAGCGATATCCATTCATTCCCCCATTAGAAATTCTAAAGACCCATGATGAGTCGCAATATAGACACTTTAGCGATGTTCCGCGATGATGGCATTCCCTATCCATAGATTTGCGCTTTTCATAGCTATCGTCCCAAAAATGGATAAGTTTAGCTGTGTTGCAGTCAAATATTAAGGAAACACTCTATGCATCTGAGGCAGTTCAACTTGAAATGGCATCAACTTGACCTCACTTTGCAGGATACTACAAAGATAAACCCAACAACCAAGCAAATTGCACAATTTAATTGATGTACCCAGCGTGACAGATCAGACTCGAAACAGGCTGCAGCAGCGCTATCAACTGGTGTTGAAGCGAATTCACCAGGCGGAAACCTCAGCTGAACGTACACCAGGCAGCGTTCGGCTGCTGGCTGTCAGCAAGACCAGGAGCGCTGAGGAGATTGCCTTACTGGCGGGTCTCGGGCAGACACGCTTCGGCGAGAGTTACCTGCAGGAGGCGCTGGTGAAAATTGACCAGTTAGGGGACAAAGGCGTGGAATGGCACTTCATCGGCCGCATCCAGAGCAACAAGACCCGACCGATAGCTGAAAATTTCGCCTGGGTTCACAGCGTCGCCAGCCTTAAACATGCCACGCGATTGAGCCAGCAACGTCCCCCGGGTCTGCCACCATTGAATATCTGTCTCCAGGTCAATACCAGTGGTGAATCGAGTAAGGACGGTCTCAGCGAAGTGGCATTGAGGGAGCAATTCAAGGCCTATACCGCACTCCCCAATCTCTCTATCAGGGGGCTGATGACCATCCCGGCGCCTGCTGTCGGGAATGCGGCTCAACACGCCCCCTTAATGCGGTTAAGATTGTTACGCGACGAACTCAAGTCTGCGCAGATACCACTGGATACCCTATCCATGGGCATGTCGGACGATCTTGAGGCCGCCATCGAAGAGGGCGCGACGATCGTCAGAATAGGCACCGCAATTTTTGGCCCACGGCAGTATAATCAGTGAAGCCTGCACCCATTCAACAAAAGTGAACAGCAACGGCATGAGTAACGATAACATCACATTCATCGGTGGCGGCAACATGGCCACCAGCCTGATAAGCGGCTTGATTGCCGATGGTTATGACAAGGGGCGCATCACGGTGAGTGATCCCGACCCTGACAAGCTGGCCCAACTGGCTGCACGCTGCGGCGTTCACACCCAGTCTGAGAATAACAGCGCCATCAGCCAGGCAGAGGTGGTGGTTTTGGCGGTTAAACCGCAAGTCCTCAAGGCAGTGACCGAGGACTTGGCTGCAACTGTACAAAAGGTCCAGCCACTGGTGATATCCATCGTCGCCGGCGTCAAGGAGTCCACCCTGCGGAATTGGCTGGGCGGTGATGTGGCACTGGTGCGCAGTATGCCGAATACCCCGGCCATGATTCAGTCCGGTGCAACGGGTATGCACGCCGGCCCAGGAGTGAGTGAGATACAGCGCAACCAGGCTGAAAGCATATTACGGTCAGTGGGCCTCACCCGTTGGGTTGAGAATGAATCTCAAATGGATGCGGTCACCGCTGTCTCAGGCAGTGGTCCCGCCTATTTCTTTCTTGTCATGGAGGCGATAGAGGCCTCCGCCCGAGAGATGGGGTTGGATGAGGATACAGCCCGCCTGCTGACCTTGCAGACAGCCCTGGGTGCAGCCCGTATGGCCCTTGAAAGCAGCGATTCACCTGCACGCCTAAGACAAAAAGTCACTTCTCCCGGCGGTACAACAGAGCGCGCCCTTGGCATCCTTGAGGAGGGTGAGATACGAACCCTGTTCGAGAAGGCCCTGCAAGGGGCCAGAGAACGCTCGGTCGAACTCTCCGATATGCTGGGAGACCAATAGCATGGGCAGCAGTTACCTTACCGATCCGGTCATCTTTCTGGTACAAATCCTGTTCGGGCTGTATATCCTTGCGGTGCTGTTGCGTTTCCTGTTGCAACTGGTGAGGGCGGATTTCTATAACCCGATTTCCCAGTTTTTGGTGAAGGCGACGAACCCCCCATTGAAGGTTTTTCGTCGCTTGATTCCAGGTTTTGGCGGCATCGACCTCTCCTCCATCGTGCTTGTCTGGCTCCTCAAAGCCATCGAGCTCTTTATCATCGTCAGCCTCACAGGCACCACCATTAACCTGCTAGCCCCTTTTGTTTGGGCCATACCGGAGTTGGTGGAGTTGCTCATCAATATCTATCTGTTTGGGATTTTGATTCAGGTTATCCTCAGCTGGGTGAATCCCGGCAGCTACAACCCTGCGACGGCCTTGTTATACAGTTTGACCGGCCCTGTGATGCGACCTGCACAAAAAGTCCTCCCTCCTATGGGAGGTATAGATCTCTCGCCGATGCTGGTCATGATCGGCCTGATACTTCTGAAGATGTTGCTGTTGCCTCCGCTTCGGCATGTCACCGGCAGTCCTTTTCTGTGAGCTGGTTTCGTTGGGAGCAGAAAGATCTGATCCTCCATCTGCGTGTACAACCCAAGGCGTCACGGGATGCCTTCATCGGCCCTTTTGGTGAAAATGAGTACAAAATCGCCATCACGGCCCCCCCCGTGGATGGCAAGGCAAACCGTCATCTAGTGAAATTTCTTGCCAAGGCCTTTGCTATACCCGCCTCGCGGATCGAATTGATCACCGGAAAGAACGCCCGCTCTAAGTCTATACGGTTAAAGTCCCCTCAAATTCTGCCGATAGATTTTGAAGATTAGGGCATCCGGATATGGCTTCATTGGCACACCTCGCGTATTATTGCGCTTTTAGCTGAGAATATAGAATAAGGGTTTGTTCCGGCTTTAAAAATTTTTTGGGGCACAGGCATGGAAAAAGTAAGATTTCAAGAACAGTTAAAGGCTTACGAGCAATGGAAAACGGATGTCATCAACACCATTGAGGAGTATGGCCCCTGGCTCGAAGAGAATGGAATGTCCTCAGCGGACGTTGAGCACCGGATCGACGAAACCTTGGCCGCCCTGAGGGGTGACAAACTGACAATCGCCTTTGTCGCCGAGTTCTCCCGGGGCAAGACCGAACTGATCAACGCCATCTTCTTTGCCGACTACGGCAGGCGCCTGCTTCCCTCTGATGCCGGCCGTACGACCATGTGCCCCACAGAGATCTTCTACGATGATGTGCGGAATGAAGCCTATGTACGCCTGTTGCCGATTGAAACGCGCCTGCAGGACACCACCCTGAGTCAATTGCGGCACGATACCAAGCAGTGGGTCCACTACCCCCTGGAAACCGAATCGGTTGAGCAGATGCAGGCCGCCCTGAATGAGGTCGTCCAGACCAAAACGGTCACCCTGGAGGATGCTAAGCATCTTGGACTCTACAGTCAGGAGATGCACCCCCATCAGTCCGAGCCGCCTGAGACCATAGAGATACCCAAGTGGCGCCATGCCATGATCAGCTTTCCCCACGAGATGCTGAAAAAGGGACTGACCATTCTCGATACCCCCGGTTTGAATGCCCTGGGTACAGAACCCGAGCTCACCTTGAATATGCTGCCGGCTGCACAGGCGGTACTGTTTGTACTCGGTGCCGATACGGGCGTGACCCGGAGCGATATGGAGATCTGGCAACACCATGTCAAGGGCTTCCAGAGTGGCCGCCAACGCGGTTTGATGGTGGTTCTGAACAAGATTGATACCTTGTGGGACGACCTGCGCGAGCATGAGGATATACATGAGGCCATCCGTGGTCAGCTAAGTGATACGGCTGAAATGTTGGGTGTGGAGTCGAAGGCTGTCTTCCCCATCTCAGCACAGAAGGGTTTGCTGGCCAAGATCAAGAACGAGCCTGATCTGCTGGACAAGAGCGGTCTGCTGGATCTTGAAAACTATCTGGGACAGGACGTTCTGAATATCAAACAACAGATTGTTCTCGACACCATCAGTTCCGATGTTGGTCAGATGCTGGACAACAGCCGCAGTATGCTCTCCGGCAAGCTCAATGAGACCAAGTACCAGCTCGAGGAACTGGAGGAGTTGAGCGATAAAAGCGACGATGTCATCAACAATCTGATGGAGAAAACCCGCAGCGAACAGGCCCAATATCTTCGCGATGTGGAGACATTCCAACAGAGCCGCAAACAGCTTAAACAGCAAGCGGATCTTTTGTCAGAGATCCTCAGCCTGAGTCTGCTGGATGAAACCATCACCAAATGCAGAAAGGAGATGACCAACAGCTGGACCACGAGCGGAATGAAATCCTCAATGAAAAATCTGTTCGAGGAGACACGCCGCACCATGCTTCAAGTCGTCAATCAGAGCGAGCAGACGCGTAAGCTGATCCGTTCCATCTATCGTAAGTTTCAAAATGAGCATGGCTTTGCCGTTGTGCAGCCGAAGATGTTCTCCATTGTTAAATACCGGGTAGAACTCGAGCTGTTGCATCAGGAGGCGGAGATCTTTCGCAATAGTCCGGTTACCGCGATGATGGAACAGAATTTTGTGGTAAAGCGTTTCTTCTCTGCACTTGTGAAACGTGCGCGGGATATCTTCCAGCGTGCTGACGCGGAGATCAATCAGTGGATCGTTAGCGCCCTTGAGCCCCTGGTGATACAGATCAAGGATCACAAGGAGATGATGGAGAAGCGGCTTAACAACCTGCAGAAGATTGGTCAATCACGCAACACCTTGCAATACCGCATCCTTGAATTGCAGGAGCAGTATACGGAACTGGCGCGCCAGTTGACCTCACTGCGGAACATGTCCAACCGGATCAGTAACAACCGTCCACTTCATCAGAGTCAGCGTCAGAAACCCAAGCTGGTAAAGCAGGGCGTCTCCTGAGGTCAGCCGCGGCCATCAATCGTAAGGTATTTTCTTATGATTAACGGGTATATAACTGTTTTATTGGTTTTTTATAACCACTAAATAACCTCTGGCCAGCAGTTCCCCTGCACCTTCAAGAGCGATGATTTTCCCTTATCATATCCACTGATATGTTTAAGCTGTGGATCACCGCTTGCTGCTCAGCCGTCTTCAACCACTTCACCCAATCTCACTGATCGACTACACTGAAGCTACAACAAAGACCGGTCATGCAGATCGGCGACTAAATTAATCAGGAGGGGTTTGTTCATGACTTTTACCAAACACTTTTTTATATTCATATCTCTATTCTTGCTGAGCACCACAGGTTGGGCGGAAAACAGCACTGCGATACCCGGCTTTACCATTCACCACAATGCCATCCCCAGTGCCTCACTGGAGCCCTCGGTAGCCAGGCAGTACGGCATTCAACGCAGCAAATACCGGGGCATGCTGAACGTAAGCGTGATCAAGTCTGTAGCGGGAACAATCGGTGAATCCGCCGAAGCCGTTATATTGGCCAAGGCCAACAATATACGCGGTCAGCTGATCAGTATTCCGATGCGAAAAATCATCGAAGGCGATGCCATCTACTACATTGGAGAGTTTCGTATCGCCGATCAGGAGAAACTCAACTTCGAGCTCCAGGTTCAACCTAAGGGTGAAACCCGTTACTACACAGCCAAGTTATCCCAGGAATTTTTTATCGACTGATTTTTTTTGATTCGCGTTGTACACCACATTCTCCTGCTATGGGCCGGGTCGACTCAGCCCACCCAGGAGACTGGTTAGAGCTGTTACATGGCCCTCGCCAGGGTCACTATCCCAAACAGAATGACAACCAATCCTGCGGCTCGCCTGACGCGTATATCCTTCAGCCAGCGTGCAAGACTGCCAGCCAATATACCCATCGCGAACAGATTGGGTAAGGTACCGAGACCGAAGGCGAGCATCAGCCCTGCCCCCTTTGCCACACTCCCCGCGGACACCGTCCACACCAGCATGCTGTAAACCAATCCGCACGGAATCCAACCCCAAACCAATCCCAGAACCCAGGCCTGAGCGGGTGTCTTCACCGGCAGTAACTTGCGGGCAAAAGGTTCAATCTTGCTCCAGAGCAGATTGCCCATGCGCTCGATTTTGGCTAATCCGGTCCACCATCCGCCCAGGTAGAGGCCGAGCAGAATCATAAAAACACCGGCAATCACCAACAACCCTTGCTGAGCGACATAGATTGGCACTGCATGGGTCAACAAAACACCCAGGCCACCCATGATCGCGCCGGCGACCACGTAACTGGTGACACGTCCCAGGTTATAGCCTAACTGATAGGGAAAGGTGTTGATCAGGCGACTTTGCACCGAGCTGGGAAGACCAAAGGTCAGCGCGCCGACAATACCTCCACACATCCCGACACAGTGACCACCGCCGAGCAATCCCACGACAAAAGCGGCCAGATAACTGCTTTGTTCTATCATTCATGCACCCTCAGTCGCAGCTTCTTGGTTTGGCGTGCGGCTAGGTGGCAGATAACGCATGGCCATAAGAATCAGGATCAACACGGGAATGCCCATGGAGGCAGTGATAAGAAAGAAATTCACATAACCCAAGCCATCCACCATGACACCGGAAAAACCACCGACAAACTTTGGCAGCAGGAGCATTACCGAACTGAAAAGTGCATATTGAGTCGCCGAATAGGAGACATTGGTAAGGCTTGAAAGATAGGCAATAAACGCCGAAGTGGCGAGTCCTGCGCTGAGGTTGTCCGCGGATATCACCAGTGTCAGCATAGCCAGATTATGCCCGATACCGGCCAACCAGGCGAACAGCAGATTGGTGGATGCCGCTAAAATACCTCCCAATAACAGGATCCGCATGACTCCCACACGGGTTACCATCATCCCTCCCAGAACAGCTCCCAACAGGGTCATGATCACCCCGAGTACATTGGCGACAATGGCAACCTCACGCTTGGTGAAACCCAGATCCACATAAAAGACATTGGATATCACCCCCAACACCACATCCGAGATACGGTAGGTGGCGATCAGGGCCAATATCAGGATCGCATGCCAGCCATAGCGACGGATAAAATCGGCGAACGGGCTTATTACTGCCCCGTAGAACCACTCGCTGAAGCTACGCACTACTCCCGGCAGCCATTCTTGCTGCTCAATGATCCGGTCCACCACATCTTCCTGTTCCAGGGTGTCCGGGTTTGGGTGAACATCTGGCTCCTTTATCAGTAAAACAGTGATCACACCAACCAACATCAAGGTGGCCATGGCAAGATAGGCGAACATCCAGGCATTGAGGTAGTAGCCGGTTTCATTCGGACTCGTCCATTGTGCAATCGCCAGTGCGCCACCACCACTGACAATCATCGCGATACGGTATCCAATCATGTAGTTGGCAGCCATGACCCCTTGCAATCTGACTGCCGCCCTTTCAATTCGATAGGCGTCGATAGCGATATCCTGGGTGGCCGATGAAAAGGCCACCAACAGCGCCAGCCAGGCAAAGCGATGCAATCCCTGCAGGGGATCGGAGAAGGCCAGCCCGCAGAGCCCGGAAATGACCGAGATTTGGGCCAACAGCATCCAGGCTCGACGACGCCCCAAACTGGTAGTAAGCCAGGGGATTTTCAGACGATCGACCAGTGGCGCCCAAGCCCATTTGAAACCGTACGCAAGTGCCACCCAACTGAGAAATCCGATCGTGGATCGATCGATACCCGCCTCTCTCAGCCAGTACGAGAGGGTACCGAAGACAAGCAGCAGGGGCAGTCCCGCGGAAAAGCCGAGGAAGAGCATGCTGCGTGTCCCAGGCTGCCAATAGACTGCAAGCGTGTTGAACCAATTGGTTGACCTGCTGGTTGAATTCACCCGCACCTCGGAAGCAAAAATCGCCATTATAAGGGGCAATAGGACCCAAGTCCCCTGCCCCTTACAAAAAAAGGTCCGGGCTAAATCAGGTAATTATTGCGGAACAAAGCAATTCAGGCCGCAAATGGACGCGAATCACCGCAAAAAAGCGCAAATGATAAAAAAAAGCGATTCTCAGAATCATCTCATTGCCAACGGCTTGAACTGCCAATTGCCTCAGTATCACCATTTGCGGTGATTCGCGTCCTTTTGCGGTTTTCACCCTTACTTCTTAGTCAAATCCAACAAAAAAAAGTACAATGCACGATCGCTTTCTACTGGTATCAATTCATGCAGGATTATCAACGGGAATTTTTAGACTTTGCCCTCGATGTGGGTGTATTGAGATTCGGTGAGTTCACCCTGAAATCGGGACGGGTCAGCCCCTATTTCTTCAATGCTGGACTGTTCAACAGTGGCGCCAGCCTGGCCCGCCTCGGGCGCTACTATGCCCAGGCAATCGTCGATTCAGGCATTGATTTCGATGTACTCTACGGCCCGGCTTACAAGGGTATCCCCCTGGCCGCCGTGACGGCCGCCGCACTCTACGACCAGCATGGTATCGACATCCCCTATGCCTTCAACCGTAAAGAGGCAAAGGATCACGGTGAAGGGGGCGTCATCGTCGGCCATGAACTGGCTGGAGAGATACTAATCATTGATGACGTCATCTCAGCGGGTACTTCGGTTCGGGAATCCGTTGACATCATCCACGCCCAAAAAGCGACACCCGCAGGGGTAGTCATTGCCTTGGACCGGCAGGAGAGAGGCCAGGGTCAGCGTTCTGCTATCCAGGAAGTGGAGAGCGATTACGGCATGCCTGTCAGCGCCATCGTACGTCTGGAACAGCTGATCGAATACCTGCAAGAGAGTGACGATAGCGGAGAATCCCTCAAGCGTATCCAATCCTATAGAGACCAATATGGTGTGGTTTAGCTTCAGCGGCGCGATCGGCTATTTATTAGGGTTGGTAGGCGCCTAGGACAAGATAAATACCCAAATATCATCCTACAACCAATTTGGTGCCAATCAACAGGGTAACCACCTCGAATCCCCGTTTGATCCAGCGATTGCCTTTGGCGATGGAGAGATGCGCCCCCAGGTAACCGCCGAGCAGCGAACCGATCAGCAGCACCGGTATCCAGGCCCAATAGATATCCCCCAGAATACCCAGCGTGATGGCACCGCTTCCGTTCCAAAATACACCCACCAGTACCAGG
>NATW01000148.1 GCA_003094555.1 gamma proteobacterium symbiont of Ctena orbiculata | reverse complement strand
TGGAGCGCCTATCAGATCGCTGAACGGATGGAGGGTGTAGGGGCACAGCTAGATACGGGATCTTTACGGGATATGGCCTGGGTGTCGGTACGCTCGCTGACTGAATCCAAGGCACTCGCCCTGGCCCTTGAAACCATGTCTAAAGTGGTTGCCGAGCCCAGCTTCGCCGAGGAGGATATCGAGCGGCTGCGCCAATCCATACTGGCAGGATTGGTCCAGGACGAGCAGTCTCCCGGCAGTCTGGGTAAAAAGCGCCTCTATCAGCTCGTGTTTGGGGATCACCCCTATGCCTCGGATCCCGATGGCACTATCGAGTCGGTTAAGGCGATAACCCGAGCGGACATAGTCGCCACCCACAAGCGACTGTATGTGGCAAAGAATGCCTTGGTGGCGATTGTCGGGGCTGTCAACAGAAGCCAGGCTGAATCGATTGCAGAGCAGGTAACACACGGACTCGAACCCGGGGAGCAGGTGGCGAAGCTGCCCCAGGTGGCGCCGCTGCAGGGAGCCATCGATGAGCAGATCCCTTTTCCCTCAACCCAGTCCCATCTCTATATCGGACAACCCGGCATGCGCCGTGGTGACCCTGACTACTTCACCCTCTATGTGGGGAATCACATCCTCGGTGGCAGCGGCCTGGTCTCACTGCTTAGCAATGAAGTCCGTGAGAAACGCGGCTTGAGTTACAGCGTCTACAGCTATTTCCTGCCGATGCGTCAGACCGGACTGTTTCAATTGGGTTTGCAGACAAAGAATGAACAGGCTGGCGAGGCGCTGCAGGTGGTGAGGGAAACGCTTAAACGTTTCATCAGGGAAGGACCTTCGGAAAAGGAACTGGAAGCTGCAAAGCAGAATATTACCGGCGGGTTTCCATTACGGATCGCCTCGAATGGCAAGATCGTTGAGTATCTGGCGGTGATCGGCTTTTACGATCTGCCTCTGGATTATCTGGACCGTTTTACCGACAAGGTGGCAGCCGTGACCCGTGAGCAGATTCAGGATGCCTTCCAGCGTCGCATAGATCCGGATCGTCTGGTCAGGGTGCAGGTCGGACGAACCGCTCCTTTGGCTAAAGTCTCAAAGCAATCAGACGCTGATAGCAAAGAGTGACACAATAAATTAAAGGTTAATAAAGTGACTTCCCCTCAAGCGGCTTTTCAAGTACGAATCATCGGTGGGATGCATCGGGGTCGGCGCCTGCCATTTGCCGATATGCCGGGATTACGACCGACAGGTGATCGCATTCGCGAGACTCTTTTTAACTGGTTGCAGCCCTATATCGAAGGGTCCCGTTGCCTTGACCTGTTTGCCGGCAGCGGTGCACTGGGTCTGGAGGCGGCTTCCCGTGGTGCATCCGAGGTAGTGATGCTTGATACCGCCATGGCTGTGGTCAGGCAGCTGACAGAGAATAAGCGTCAATTGGGTCTTGATCAGGTCTCTGTTTTTAGGGCAGATGCATTTCAATGGCTGGAACAGGATGCAACCCCTTTCGATATCGTTTTTCTGGATCCGCCATTCGTTGATAATCTGCTGCAGCCCCTGTGTCAAAGGCTGAGTATGGGATGGCTGACGGATGGGGCACTGATCTATATGGAAGATGCCCTATCCCGTGACATGCCGCCCCTGCCTGAAGGTTGGGAGATGAAGAAACAGAAATCGGCTGGCCAGGTACACTACGGCTTGGCGTATGCCCCGCTGCCCGGCTGATAATTATCATTCATCGGATCGGTTTCTGGTAATATCATGCCTTTTACCTAGACCGTGAGCTTATGATAACTGCCGTTTACCCTGGAACCTTCGATCCCATCACCAACGGTCACAGTGACCTGGTGAGGCGGGCCTCCGATCTTTTCGATCACATCATATTGGCCATCGCAAAGAACACCGGGAAAAATCCAGCGTTTGACCTGGATCAGAGAAAAAGCCTGGTGGAAAAAGTATTGAAGGGTGTGAAAAACGTTGAGATACGCACATTTGACAATCTGCTGGTCGACTTCGTACTGGAGTGCAACGCAAACGTGATTCTACGCGGATTGCGTGCGGTCTCCGATTTCGAATA
>NATW01000147.1 GCA_003094555.1 gamma proteobacterium symbiont of Ctena orbiculata | reverse complement strand
AGTACGAAACGCTCCAAGAGCGAGACGTAAACCTTGATGATGGATGGTACCGTCATGGCCTGAAAGATGCGGCAGTCCGAGGTCTGGGTCAGCAGCCACAACCAGGGCCGCAACGTGACCCGATAATGGGCAAAATAGGCCATGTGCCCAACCTGTGTGAACTGACTCACATAACCATCGAAATAGCGCTTGGTGGTATTCACCATATCCATCTCGACCGTCATCTTCTTGCCCAACAGATCGTCATGGGCTACCGACTCATTGTCACTCAGCAGGTCAATGGTAAATTCGAACAACCGACCCAACTCCTCCCTCCCCTCCAGCTTGAGGATCAAGAGCTCATCAGGGCCCAGTGGGGTTTTGATCTGTAGCTGTCGGTTACTTTGTGTGAAAGCCATCCAAGACTCCTGCGCGTCTAAATAAGCATTGAATATTTTTTTTGTAACCCATGCCTAAACGTTCTCTAGATGGTGAGATGATATATAAGCATGCTTAATATTAGAGTATGTGTATCAGAATAGCTTCGGTCAATGCTATCGTGTAGGTAGTTTTGCACACTCACTGTGTGGCACTATTTACAATGCACTGCACAATAACCATTCCACCTGTCATCTTACTCTACACCTAAGCGAGCCTATCATTCATCCAAATGGGTAAAAAAATGATCGCTCAGGATTCTGTTGACCAGTTACAATATGAAAATATGGACATATACTTAAAGATAGACCACATGGCATCATTGAACAGTTGCTGCAACCTGCTACGCTTGTGGTTTGTTGAGTGACATAGTTCCGTTACTTATTTGTATGTAATAAGGATGAGATAATTACATGTCGGAGCGAATGCACTTCTCGGTCGATCTCGGTAAAAAGGAAGAATTGAAGCACCCAAGGAAGCCTGCCAATGGCTATACCATTGTCTTACTCGGGGCCTTTGGCGGAGGCACCGGCACTGGTAATCCAGTCACTGAAACCAGCCTTTCACTGCATAGTATCGAAATCGAGACAATCGACGAACTGATCACAAAATTGCAACCTTCGATATCATTCGCACTGGATGGTGAATCAATCCCATCCATAACCCTTACTTTCAATTCCCTCGATGATTTTCATCCGGATGGCCTGCTTGAGCAATTAGCTGATCATCAAATTTCTAATGAATGCACAGATGAAGTACCGGTCTTTGATGCGAAATCAGAAGAGATTGAATCGCAACAGGAGACACTGTCGCGCCTGCTTGGAGCGCGCCCCCTGTCTGCGGAACAGCGCCGGGGAGCAGGCCCGTCGTTGTCCGATGCGAAACAATCGATGATTACGGATGTGGTTCGTCGACTTGCTGAAAATGCTGCAGATCGGGATCTCCCTATGACAGCTGATGCGCAAGCAGCTGCCAAGCAGTCTGATACAGATAAAACCCTATTATTAAGAAGCCTGCTGCACCATGATGCCTTCCAAAAGCTGGAAGCGGGCTGGCGTTCTGTGGATTGGCTGATGCACAATATTGAGCCCGATCCGGCAATACGCTGCTACCTATTGAATATCTCACGCACCGAGTTGGAGCAGGAGTGTTCAAGTCATGTTGACGCAACATCCTCCGCCCTCTATCACAGGCTAAGAGATGCTTTCGAACGCAATGATTTATTAGAATCCAGTTTTATACTTATAGATAATCACGAATATGGGCCTGATCAGGAAAGTGTGGCAATGCTCAATTGGTTGGGATCTTTGGCAGGTGGTTTTGCGGGCACCCTGCTGGCCGGATCCAATTCGAGTTTCCTGAATGATCAGAACGGGACCGGTGAGCTCTACAATGAGTGGCAGAGCTTCAGGAAACAATCCTCAGCAACAAACGTAGCATTGCTCTATCCTCAGGTATTGCTCAGGCTGCCTTACGGTTCAGCTACCGATCCCATTCAATCTCAGGCATTCGAAGAGCTGGATGAAAAATGGTCAATTGAAGATCTGTTGTGGGGTAATCCCGCATACGCACTGGCAATATTGTTGATCAGGCAGTGGACGGTTCAGGGTGACCGGGAGCAGGTACCGATATTGACTGATCTGCCTGCCTATTCTTACCCTAGAGAAGGAGAACACCATCTTCAGCCCTGCACTAAACGCATATTGCATGAGCAACAGATAGACCAATTACTCGGTCTTGGCATCATCCCGGTCATCGGCAGCCGGAACAGGAACGCCATTCAACTGCCTTGGTTCCAACACCTGGGCCAGTCCAGCAACGCGTGACAGTTTATGCATAGGGAACATCTGCACCATTATTTGAATGATAACCAGGATCGCAGTCGGCCATGAATTGGGTGTTAAATAGTTACGTAATTGACCAAAATGGTAATATTTAACTTCCACTTATATGCATTTGTTCTAGTATCAACTACAACGGTTTTGTGCTAAACCTAGGTATAAAAAGGGATATGCAAAATCGACATTGGATAGAGACAAACAGAACAGTTAAATCAAGCAGAATCGAATAGCGCTTTTTAATGCTCTTTCATGGGGGACGCAGGATTGACGGCTACCATTGACCTAGAAAAACTTCTCACCGCGGTCTCGGATGAGGCCCCAGCAGGGTCCGATTTAGAATACGACCCTCTATTCAGTGAGATGGAACGGGCAGCAGAGGGTAAAGAAGAGCAGGAGTTCGGAGACACAATCGTTCCGGCTGAAGACCCGGACTGGCGTGAACTGAAAGCCAAAGCCCTACAGGTACTGGAGCAGAGCAAGGACCTGCGGGCAGCCATCCACCTCACACTCGCATTAATCCATACCGATGGCTTGGCCGGTCTGTCCGATGGTCTCGAACTCATCAAAGGCTATATTGAACAGTATTGGGAGAGCCTGCACCCTCAACTCGATCCTGATGACAACAATGATCCCACTATCAGGATCAACACCTTGATCAATCTGTGTGATCCGATCCAAGCCCTTGGCGCCGTCAACAAGGCCCCTCTGGTTTCATCCACCATAATGGGCACTTACAGTTACCGGGATATTCAAATCGCTTCAGGCAGTCTACAGCCGGCAGATGGTGAAAACCCGGAGATTGCACTGGATCAAGTCGACGCCGCTTTTCGCGAGTGCCCAGCCGAACAGACACAACAGACCCTGTCCCATATCGGGCATGCCATCGAGTGGGTGAATACGATAGAACGTCAGCTCAATGAGCGGGTAGGTCTTGATCAGGCACCCGACCTTCAATCCTTGGCAGAGTTATTGAAACTGCTGCAAAAAGAGGTGGCAACCCGCGCCGGTGTTGACACCGGGGACGAGGCAATGGACCAGGATACGGGTGATGCTTCAACACAGCAGAAGGCTTCCTCTCCAGGAGTCATCAACAGCCGTGACGATGTCATTAGCGCCTTGGAGAGGATCAACCAATATTACCGCAAAAATGAACCATCCAGCCCAATCCCGCTGCTACTTGATCGTGCAAAGCGGCTGGTGAAGATGGACTTTTATGAGATCGTCCAGGACTTGGCGCCAAATGGTATGTCTCAATTTGATTTTTTGTGGAAGGAAGAGGATAGATAGGGCAAAGGAATCACCCGGCTGGAATCCGTTTTTAGTGGCAACATACCGATTAGGTACTAGAGATAATAGAGAGGTAGATCGTGGCAAAAGAGAGTAGCCAAAAGTTCGTAGCCCGTAACCGGGCACCCAGGGTCCAGATTGAGTATGACGTGGAACTCTACGGGGCTGAAAAGATGATCCAGCTACCTTTCATCATGGGAGTGATGGCGGATCTTTCAGGTAAGCCGCAAGAGGCATTAGCCCCGGTAGCCGAGCGTAAGATGCTGGAGATCGATGTCGATAATTTCGATGAACGTCTCAAGGCCATGAAACCGCGAACAGCCTTCAGAGTACCCAACACACTGACAGGTGAAGGTAATATCAATGTGGATATCACCTTTGAGAGTATGGATGACTTTTCACCGGCGGCAGTCGCGCAAAAGGTCGGGGCTTTGCGACAGCTGCTCGATGCCCGCACCCAATTGGCCAACCTGTTGACTTATATGGATGGTAAATCAGGGGCTGAGGAGCTGATTGCCAAGGCTTTGAAAGACCCGACACTACTCCAAACCCTCGCCTCATCCCCCAATTCTGACGAAGCATCATCTGAGGAATCGTCCTCAGCAGAGGAGTAAAGCATGGCTGAAACAGATACCCAACAGGCCGAAGGCAAAGAATCGACAGTCGGTGTAGTACCCGACGAGTTTTCAGCACTGCTTCAACAGGAGTTCAAACCCAAGACCGAACGAACCAAGGAAGCGGTTACCAGCGCCGTGCAGACGTTGGCTGAGCAGGTACTGAAAGAGACCAGTATCGTGTCCGACGATGCTGTCGAAACCATAGAGGGCATCATTGCCGAGATCGACAGAAAACTTACCGAACAAGTCAACCTGATACTGCACCATGAGGAGTTTCAAAAGCTGGAAGGCACCTGGCGCGGACTTCACTATCTGGTGAACAATACCGAAACCGACGAGATGCTGAAGGTCAGGGTGATGGATATCTCCAAACAGGAGCTAGGCAAGACCCTGAAGAAATTCAAGGGTACTGCCTGGGATCAGAGCCCGATCTTCAAAAAGGTTTATGAAGAGGAGTATGGTCAGTTCGGTGGCGAACCCTACGGTTGTCTGGTTGGCGATTACCATTTCGACAACACGCCACCCGATGTGGAACTACTGACTAACATGTCCAAGGTGGCGGCATCGGCCCATGCTCCCTTCATTGCTGGCGCGGCACCGACCGTGATGCAGATGGACTCCTGGCAGGAGCTGGCAAATCCACGGGATCTGACCAAGATCTTCCAGACCCCGGAATACGCCTCCTGGCGCTCTCTCAGAGAATCAGAGGACTCCCGTTACGTCGGTCTGGCCATGCCGCGTTTTCTGTCACGCCTTCCCTATGGCGCCAAGACAGACCCGGTTGAGGAGTTCGATTTCGAAGAGGATACGGAGGGTGCGCAACATAACAAATACACCTGGTCAAACTCTGCCTATGCAATGGCAGTAAACATCAACCGGGCGTTTAAAATGTATGGCTGGACGACACGCATCCGCGGGGTTGAATCGGGCGGTGCGGTGGAGAGTCTTCCAACCCATACCTTCCCTACCGACGATGGCGGTGTGGATATGAAATGCCCAACCGAGATCGCCATTTCAGATCGCCGCGAAGCAGAGTTGGCGAAAAATGGATTTATGCCTTTACTGCACCGTAAAAATTCGGACTTTGCCGCCTTTATCGGTGCACAGTCACTGCAAAAGCCATCTGAATATGACGACCCGGACGCAACCGCAAATGCCAATCTTGCGGCACGCCTCCCCTACCTCTTTGCCAGTTGTCGATTCGCACACTATCTGAAATGTATCGTGCGCGACAAAATCGGCTCCTTCAAAGAGCGTGATGACATGGAGAAGTGGCTCAACAAATGGATTCAGAATTATGTTGAACCCAATCCTGCAACAGCTTCAGAAGAAGACAAGGCGCGTAAACCACTGGCGGCAGCCGAAGTGGTCGTCTCTGAAGTCGAAGGCAACCCAGGTTACTATACGTCAAAGTTTTTCCTGCGACCGCATTACCAGCTGGAAGGATTGACGGTTTCTCTACGACTGGTATCCAAGCTGCCTTCCGAAAAGACAGCCTGATACCGTGAAACCACTAACAGGAGATTATTATTATGGCAGTTGACATGTTTATGAAGATCGATGGAGCAGACGGTGAAAGTACCGATGATGCCCATTCAAAATGGATCGAGTTACTGAGTTTCAATCACGGGGTTTCTCAACCTGTGTCTGGCGCTAGCGGCACCGGGGGACGAACCGGTGGGCGTGCTGATTTCGCACCTTTTACCGCAATGAAGACCATTGATAACGCCACACCCGATCTCAACATCAAGTGCGCCAAGGGCGAGCACATTCCTAAGGTAGAGGTTGAGCTCTGCCTGGCATCAGGCGACAAACACACCTTCATGAAATACACCATGGAGGATGTTATCGTCAATTCAGTGATGCCGGGAGGTAATGCTGGTGACGAGACTAAACCCGTGGAAACGGTAGAGTTCGCCTACGGCAAGATCAAATGGGAGTACACGCCCATTGATCACACCGGCAAACCTGGCGCCGCCACAGACAGGACCTGGAATCTTGAGACAAATAAGCAGGAATAAGTTATTAGACAACAGGTTGATTTTACTCTAGTTCATTATTAGGACACCATCACTCCCCCCCACGGGGAGTGTATGTGTGTAACAATCCAAACCACACTTGGGTTTGGTTGTTTGCCACAGGAGAAAGAAGCAATCGTAGAACAACAACCAGCACTACAAAATCTTTGGGGTCGTCGCAGCTTACCTCGATCAGAGCGCATATAAGGTTATCATGATGGATGCAGAAGAACTCTTACAACAAGGTCAATTAGACGAGGCCCTCCAGGCACTGCAGCAGGCAATCCGCAAAGAGCCATCGAACGTAAAATTACGCATCTTTCTGTTTCAATTACTCTGCGTATTAGGCGCATGGGAACGCGCATTGAGTCAATTGGACGTGGCCGGTGACATGGATCCGCTCAATCTGCCAATGGCCCAGACCTATCGGGAGGCCATTCATTGCGAGCTGTTTCGCAAAGAGGTGTTCAAAGGCGAGAAGTCCCCCTTGATCTTCGGTGATCCTCCTGAATGGACAGCTTTTCTCATCGAAGCGCTGAAACATGCCGGGGCTGGGAAATACACCCAATCCGAGACTCTGCGTAATCAGGCTTTTGAATTAGCACCAGGTAGTGCCGGAACTATCGATGAGCAACCTTTTGAATGGATTTCTGACGCCGACAATCGCATTGGACCGATGATGGAGGCGATCATCAATGGCCGCTACTATTGGATTCCGATGCAGCGTCTGAAGCAGGTTACCCTCGATGCCCCGGAGGATTTGAGAGATATGGTGTGGGCACCCGCCCATTTGACATTTGAGAACGAGGGCCAGAGTGTTGCGCTGATCCCTGCACGCTACCCGGCCACTGAGAAGGAGAGCGATTCGATGCTGAAGCTTTCCAGGAAAACCGAGTGGCAGGAACCCTACCAAGGACTCTATACCGGGCTTGGACAAAAAATGTTTGCGACCGATCTGCAGGAGTACCCCCTGTTGGGTACCCGTCAGATTGATTTCAACACCTCAGCAGACAGTGATGCAGACTAGTCACAGCTAATCAATCATATGCATATCAAGCACTCCAAGCAGATGGCGGTTATCCGGGGTATCCAGGTTGAAAACCGCTAAACAGCAAAATCAGCTACAACCGTCCCTGCTGGATCGGCTGACCGATGATGAGCCAGGCAAGACGCGCGAATCACAGGATAAGCGGGTTATCTCCATGCGGCGCCTGCGGCAAATGGTAATGCGTGATTTAGCCTGGTTGCTGAACACAACCAATCTCTCGACCACGGAAGATCTTGATCCCTACCCTGAGGTAGAGCATTCAGTGCTCAACTACGGGCTTACGGAACTCTCAGGGCATCTGGTCACGGGGATGGATCTTGGACGGCTGGAACGATTGGTACGTCAGGCGGTCCAGGATTATGAGCCGCGCATAATCCCGCAAACCGTCAGGGTTCGCTCTATCAGAGACAGTGGCAAAGAGAGCCATAACCGCTTGATGTTTGAAATAGAGGGTCAGCTTTGGGCGGTACCGACACCTTCTCATCTGCTGATCAAAACCCAGATCGACCTCGAGGAAGGTGGCGTGACCCTGGCCGATGCCTTCAGCTCAGGTATGGAGTAATCCGATGGATCCAAGGTTACTCAAGTATTACAACCGTGAATTGCAGTTCATGCGGGAAATGGGCGCGGAATTTGCGAAATCCTATCCCAAGATTGCGAGCCGCCTTTCACTCGATGAATTCGAATGTGCCGATCCCTATGTGGAGCGTTTGCTTGAAGGTTTCAGTTTTCTCGCTGCCAGAATCCAACTCAAGATCGACGAGGAGTTTCCGCGCTTTACCCAACATCTGATGGAGCGGGTCTTTCCCCACTATCTCTGCCCTACTCCTTCGATGATGGTTGTACAGTTCCAGGCCGACATGCTTGAGCCCTCCCTGGGGGACGGCTTCCTGTTACCTCGCCACTCGATCCTGCGCAGCCGCCTTGGCAAAGGGAGCCACACTGCCTGTATCTATCGAACCGCGCAAGATGTCACATTATGGCCGATAGAAATTAAAAGCGTGGATTACCTCCCATCCCCGGCCGCAATCAACCTGGCGGGTATCGGCCGGCAGGATAGTGCCAAATCAGCCATACGCGTCAGGCTTAACACCACCGGCGAGATTCCGTTCAACGAGCTCGATGTTGAAAGGCTGCCACTGCTTATAACTGGTGGGGAAACCGGCATGCGTACGTTTGAGGCACTGGCCGGCCACACTGTGCGGATCGCCGGAAAAAATCCTGATTCAGACGATCACAGCACAACGATACAACCCCGGCCAGTACGCATCATGGGTTTTGCAGAGCATGAATCCCTGTTGCCATACGGTCCCCGATCCTTTCAGGGATATCGATTCCTGGCTGAATACTATTCTCTTCCCGAGCGTTTCATGTTCGTCGAACTGTTTGATCTAAAGCGCGTCATCAGCAGTTGCGAGGGAAATACACTGGATCTCTTTATCCTGCTCGATGAGAGTGATCCTGCCCTCGAGGATAGTCTGAACGAGTCGAATTTCCTGCTCAACTGTACACCTTGCATCAACCTGTTTCAGAAGCGGGCTGACCGTATCCATCTTACCGACAGTGATGCGGAGTACCACATTCTGCCGGACCGGACACGTCCCATGGACTATGAGGTTTATGAAATCACTGAGATCAAGGGATTTGGCAGTAACAACGAGCAGAGCCAGACCTTCTATCCCTTCTACGCCAGTAATGACTTCATCTCAACCGATCAACCTCGAGCCTATTATGCGATTCACAGGATGCCGAGACTGCTCTCCTCAAAACAGCAACGTGAAGGTGCCCGTTCAAGCTATGTGGGCAGCGAAGTCTTTGTCTCCATCGTGGATGGGGATGAAGCGCCGTTTCAAAGTGATCTACGCCAGCTTTCAGTGACGACGCTCTGTACCAACCGTGATCTATCAATGCATCTTCCGCTGGGTCAGGGTGAATCGAGTTTCACCCTCGATAGCAGTACCCCGGTGAACAATATTCGCTGTATCGGCTCTCCCACGAAACCGAAACCTTCCACTGCAAAGGGAAGCGTCAGCTGGCGTCTGATCAACCATCTCTCGCTCAACTATCTGTCACTCTCTGGAGAGGATCAGGAGCAGAGTACTGCAGTGCTGAAGGACTTTTTGCAACTGTATGCCGACAGCAGCGATCCAACCATGCGAAAACAGGTGGAAGGTGTCGTCTCGATCACCTCTAAGCCGGTCAACAGGCGCCTGCCCAGTCCTGGCCCGATTGCTTTTGGTCGTGGCATAGAGGTTACCCTGACCCTGGATGAAGCGGCATTCGAAGGCAGTGGCGCTTTCCTGTTCGGTACGATAATGGAGCAGTTTTTTCGTAAATACACAGCAATCAACTCCTTCACGGAGACGGTAATTGTCACCCTGCAACGCGGAGAGATCATGCGATGGCCGGTAAGGCTGGGTCTGAGACAAACGCTCTAGGTCTGTTTGACAGGCTGCAACAGGCGCCCTATGGCTTTGATTTTTATCAGGCGATGCGGCGCATCGAGTGTGCTTTTCCGAAAGAGTCGCGACTGGGTGAGTCGTTGCATGCCAAACGCGACAATATTCGACTCGGTCAGGATCCGACCATGGCGTTTCAACCCTCCACCCTCTCCTCCTTTCGGCAGGGTAAAGGGAGTTTGCCACCCCGTCTCGGGGTCTACTTTTTCGGCCTGTTCGGTCCCAACGGACCTCTCCCTCTCCATCTCACCGAGTATGTCCACGATCGTGTTCATAACGAACATGACAATACCCAGGTTGCTTTTGTCGATCATTTCCATCATCGCTTGCTGACTCTCTTCTACCGGGTTTGGGCGAACAGTCAACCGACCGTCAGTTTCGATCGACCGGATCAAGACCGGTTCGGTAACTATCTCGGATCTGTATTTGGTATCGGCGCACCCCATCTGCGTGATCGTGATGCGATGCCGGATCTGGCAAAACTCCACTATGCCGGAAGACTCGCAGACCAGACCCACAACGCCGAAGGTCTGGAGGCAATCCTGCAGGATTTTTTCCAACTCCCGGTACGCATCGATGAGTTTGTCGGCGCCTGGATCGATCTGCCGGACGACAGTCGCTGTCGCTTGGGCGCATCGACGGATATCAGTACACTGGGGGCAACGATCATCATTGGAGATCGGATTTGGCAGGGACAACAGAAGTTCCGCATTGTGATGGGGGCCGTCAAATATGCGGACTACCAACGCATGTTACCCGGTGGCGAGAGTCTCAATCGACTAATCGCTATCGTAAAAAACTATATCGGGGATGAACAGGACTGGGAGTTGAACCTGATCCTGCAAGAGCAAGAGGTGCCTCAGCTTAGCCTCGACGGCGAGAGCCGCCTCGGCTGGACGACCTGGCTTGCTGAGGAATCCCTGGGACGGGACGGTGACGAACTGTTCCTACATCCGCTTGAACTTAGAGGGCTTCAGACATGAGCGAGATTAACCGTGCCGCACTGTTTGGTAAATTGAACAGCCTTGGCTACAAGGCCATAGAGAGTGCGACCGTATTCTGCAAAATGCGCGGAAATCCCTATGTGGAGCTGGTTCATTGGTTTCACCAGATACTGCAACTGCAGGACTCAGACCTGCACCGTATCATCAAGCAATTCAACCTCGATCCCTCCCGCCTGGCGAAAGACATAACCGAAACCCTGGATACACTGCCCCGGGGTTCAACATCCATTTCCGACCTCTCATCCCACGTGGAAGAAGCCACCGAACGAGGCTGGGTCTACGGTACCCTGATGTTTGGCGACAGTCAGGTACGCACCGGTTACCTGATCATTGGGATACTGAAGACCAATAGTCTACGCAACGCCCTGATGCGGATTTCAGACCAGTTCGACAAGATCAGTACCGATACCCTCACTGATCGTTTTAACGAAGTGGTCGAGGGCTCTCCGGAACAGGTACTGAGATCCAATGACGGTTTTCAGGTGGGTGGCGGCGCTGCGCCTGGCGAGGCCAGCGATGCCATCGCCCCGGCACAAATGGGCAAGCAGCAGGCGCTGCATCAATTCTCCGTAGACCTGACCGAACGGGCCAGAAATGGTGAGATCGATCCGATTGTCGGGCGTGATGAGGAGATTCGCCAGATTGTCGATATCCTGATGCGCAGGCGTCAGAATAATCCAATCCTCACTGGCGAGGCCGGTGTGGGCAAGACCGCTGTGGTAGAAGGCTTCGCCCTGCGTATCGCCCGCGGTGATGTACCGCCTTCATTGAAAGATGTCACCCTGCGGGTACTCGACGTGGGCCTGTTACAGGCCGGTGCCAGCATGAAGGGCGAGTTCGAAAATCGTCTCAAACAGGTGATCGAAGAGGTCCAATCCTCCGAAAAGCCGATTATCCTCTTCATCGACGAGGCCCACACCCTGATCGGAGCCGGTGGCAGTGCCGGCACAGGGGACGCGGCCAACCTGCTGAAACCCGCTCTCGCCCGCGGCACCCTGCGTACAGTGGCAGCCACAACCTGGGCGGAATATAAAAAATATATCGAAAAGGATCCGGCCCTAACCCGTCGTTTTCAGGTGGTGCAGGTGGATGAACCGGGCGAAGAACGGGCGATCCGCATGATGCGCGGTGTGGCATCGACCCTGGAAGATCACCATCAGGTCCAGATCCTCGATGAGGCCCTGGACGCCTCAGTGCGACTCTCTCATCGCTATATCCCTGCCCGTCAACTGCCCGACAAATCGGTCAGTCTGCTGGATACGACCTGTGCCAGGGTAGCCATCAGCCAGGCCGCCGTCCCCGCCGAAGTGGATGACAGTCAACGCCGCATCGAGGCCTTTGAAACAGAACTGGCTATTATCGGCCGGGAGAAGGCCATCGGCATGGATACCGAGGAGCGGGAAGGCGCTGTCCTCGAAAAACTGGACCAGGAACGCAATCGCCTGGCACAGCTTTCCGAGCGCTGGGAGACTGAAAAGACACTGGTGGAAGAGCTGTTGAAGATACAACAGCAACTCAAGGGATTAAATGATACTGATGAAGTTACCGATACCGAAGACGAAGCAACGGATAACAACCAGCTGCAAGCTGATTCGGAAGCTGCCGACCAAGCGGATGATACGCTGGCAGAATCCGTACCAGATGCTTCGGCCGAGGAGATGATGCAGCGCCTGACCGAACTTAAATCGGAATTGAGTGAACTCCAGGGTGAACGCCCGCTGATTCTGCCCAGTGTGGATGCCCAGGCGGTCGCCACGGTGGTGGGTGACTGGACTGGAATACCGGTCGGACGGATGGTTAAAAATGAGATCGAAACCATCCTCAACCTCAGTGATACCCTGGCAAAACGGGTGATCGGTCAGGATCACGCCCTGCAGATGATCTCGCGTCGTATTCAGACCTCACGCGCCAACCTGGACAATCCCAACAAACCGATCGGCGTGTTTATGCTGTGCGGTCCCTCAGGTGTGGGCAAGACCGAGACCGGGCTAACCCTGGCAGAATCATTATATGGGGGTGAGCAGAATGTCATCACCATCAACATGAGCGAGTTTCAGGAAGCACACACAGTCTCCACCCTGAAAGGCGCACCTCCCGGTTATGTCGGTTATGGCGAGGGCGGGATATTGACTGAAGCGGTGCGACGCAAACCCTATAGTGTGGTGCTGCTGGATGAGGTGGAGAAGGCCCATCCCGATGTCCATGAAATCTTCTTCCAGGTTTTCGACAAAGGTTGGATGGAGGATGGCGAAGGCCGCCATATCGATTTCAAGAACACCCTGATCCTGCTCACCTCCAACGTGGGTACGGAGATGATCGACAACATGTGCAAGGATCCCGAACTGATGCCGGAACCCGATGCCATCGCCAGTTCACTGCACGACCCCCTGATGAAGGTCTTTCCCGCAGCGCTGCTCGGCCGGCTGGTGGTGATTCCCTACTATCCACTGAGCGATGAGGTCCTGGCCAAGGTAGTGCGTCTGCAATTGGGTCGGATCGAAACCCGAATCCAGGCAAACCACGGCATACCGCTCAGCCATGACGATAGTGTTATAAAGCTGATCATCAGCCGCTGTACCGAGGTGGCGAGCGGCGCCCGAATGGTGGATGCCATCCTCACCAACACCCTGTTGCCGGAGATCAGCAGACATATTCTGATCGAAAAGATGGAGACACGTCCGATTGGAAAAATCCACATCAGTGTGGAGAATGATGAATTCAGCTATAACTTTTCTTGAACCTGAAGTTAAGCGACAGAGATAACCAGCAGTCAATATGTTTTCAGATAGCGGCACCATGAAAATTACGTTAACAGTCAATCAGGTTGCCGGGGCTCCCCCGACCCAACCCATGACAGTGACGCTCGACGAGCAGGGTGGCAGTATCGGCCGCAGGGATGAGAACGACTGGGTATTACCCGATCCGGAACGTTTCATATCAGGACGCCATGCACTGGTCGATTTCAGCGATGGTTCCTTTCATATCACCGATCTCAGCTCCAATGGTGTGTTCATAAACCGTTCCGCACAACCCTTGGGTAAGAATAACCGTACTGCCCTGCAGGATGGTGACAGTTTCACCATCGGTGATTATGACATTGGTGTGGCAATAGAAAAGCCCGTCAGCCAAACCCTGGGGACGAACAGCTTCGATGGCCTGGACGACCCCTTTGCCCGCATGGTGGATGCACAGGCGGGACAGGACCTGGATGGGGCCTTTTCCGCACCACTGGAAGTGCAGCCGCAGTCACAACCGATCATCGATGAGGGCTACTCCCTGGACGAACCGGAGACACCCAGCCTGGAGTTGGACGAGTCATCCCTTGAAAGTGGGACATCGAGCCTGCCTTCTCAGTCGGACCATACCCCTGACTTGAATGCTCATTTCAATCAACCGACTCCGATCCCTGAAGATTGGTACCAAGATGATGAGAGCGGTAATCAGAGGGATGAGTCACAGGGCCTGTCTCCCATGCAGCCCCTGCCTCCGCTCGATCAAGAACCGATACCCGCTGCTCCACCGCCCTCTCTTGCACCAGATATACAGCCGAATGAGGAAAACCAGCCACCTCCCCTGATCAAACAGGAAGCGATTCCCACACCGGGCCAGCAGACGAGCATCCCGGCAACCGCCCCGGTGCAACCCCCGACGGAGAGAGCAACACCCGCAACACTCGGGCAGACTTCTGACGAAGCGGCTTTGCGTCGAACCTTGGCTGAAAGCATGGGGATATCCGAGGAGCACTTTGCCGACCTGCCGATGACTACCCTATTGCAGAACCTGGGAAAGATATTGCGCACCAGTGTCAGTGGCAGTATGTCGATGCTTCGGGCCAGGGCACAGATGAAGGGTGAGTTCCGCATGTCCCAGACCATGATTCAGCCGGTCGAGAACAATCCCCTTAAATTTTCCATCAATCTTGAGGAAGCGCTGCGCCATATCATCAACCCCAACCCCAGCAGCGGATACCTCTCCCCTCTCTCGGCATTCGAGGAGGCCCATGAGGATATAGAGGCGCATATGCTGGCGGTAATGGTGGGCATGCAGGCCGCTCTGCAGGCTGTTTTGCAGCGCTTTAAACCGGAGATTCTCGAACAACGCCTGGGACAGCCGGCGCTGTTGGAAAAACTGCCCCTCTATAGACAGGCCAAGACCTGGGAACTCTTCACAGAGCTCTATACAGAGATCGCAAACGAAGCCGAGGACGATTTTCACCAGCTTTTCGGACGCACCTTCTCGCAAGCCTATGAAGAGCAGATTCGTCGCCTGGAGTCACTCAAACAATCCGACCCCGGTTCACCCAACTGATAGGAAGGCACGCAGATGAAAGCAAGCAAAAAAAACCTACTGCATATCTTGGGACTTCTCTACCTGGGGATGGTAATGGGGTGTTCCAGTGTCTCCAGTATCACTGTGACGATGAGTGCTGATACTGGCGTCAATCCCGATATCAACAACCGCCCCTCGCCCATCGTCGCCCGCATCTATGAACTGAAGTCATTGAGCGTTTTCAATAGTGCGGATTTCTTTAATTTGTTTGAACAGGATGTCGCCCTGTTGGGTGGAGAACTGCTGATGCGGGATGAACTCCACTTTCAACCCGGTGAGGTAAAGATGCTGGAGCGGGATCTGCAACCGGATACACGCTATGTGGGTGTAATCGGCGCCTATCGAGATATTGAAAATGCCGCCTGGCGTCGTTCGATCGAGATCGACCTGCACGATGAAACAACCTTTGTGATAGAGTTTGAGAAGAGCGGCATCAAACTCCAGAAGAAAAGCAAATAACTTACTTAAAGAGCCGAACACAATGTCTTGGATGTCTAGGATAGTCTGGTCAGAGGGAATGTTCCTCAGACCGCACCATTTTCAGCAACAGGAGCGCTTCCTGGAACATATGGTTCAGTCGCGCTGTGCTGATCTGACCCCTTTCAGTTGGGGCTTTACTCAACTGAAGATCGACAGACAAGCACTGGCGCTGGGCAGAATGGCCGTGGAATCCTGTAGCGGCGTGCTGCCAGACGGTACAACCTTCGATATACCGGGCAACGACAACCCACCCCCGGCATTGGATATCGCTGCCGAGTATAAAGGCGAGATCATCTATCTTGCCCTCCCTCTGGCCCGCCCAGGTACCGCAAATGTCCGCTATGCTGATCAGGAAGAGGGCTTGGAGCGTTATGTCGTTGACGAGATCGAAACCAAGGACGGCGTTACCGGCTCATCAGCCACATCGACCCTGCAAGTGGCGCAACCAACGTTGAGGCTATTGATCGGTTCCTCTGAACTGGAAGAGTTTGCCCACCTTGCAGTGGCCAAAATCGTCGAGCGTCGTTCCGATGACATGCTGGTATTGGATGAGGATTTCATTCCCCCCTGTCTCGATTGCGAAGTCTCCACCCGACTCGACAGCTACGTAAAGGAGATCGAAGGTTTACTCCACCACCGCGCCGATGCCATCGCCTCGCGCCTGGTTGACGGTGGTAAGGGAATAGCCGAGGTTGCTGACTTTCTGATGTTGCAGGTTGTGAACCGCTTCGAACCCCTGTACACCCACTACAGCGAGACCACGCCGTTACACCCGCTTGCTTTTTATGAAACATCCCTGCAGTTGGCGGGTGAATTGGCCACCTTTACAAGTAGCAACAAACGTCCACCCGATTTTGCCATCTATCAGCATCAAGCACTGCAGGAGACCTTTATCCCGCTGATGCGGGAACTGCGCCGTTCGTTGAGCATGGTATTGGAACAAAAAGCAGTGTCCATACCCCTCGAAGAGCGCAAGTACGGTATCCGTGTTGCAGTCTTATCCGACCGCTCGCTATTGAGCGATGCGATATTTGTATTGGCGGTCAATGCCAACCTGACGGCTGATCTGCTACAGCGCCGTTTCCCCAGTCAGACCAAGATTGGACCGGTGGAAAAGATCCGCGATCTGGTAAACCTGCAACTCCCCGGCATCGGGCTGCGTATCCTGTCGGTTGCTCCAAGACAAATACCTTATAACGCAGGCTTCAGTTACTTTGAACTGGACAAGAACAACGAATACTGGAATCTGCTTGAAACCTCAGGAGGATGTGCCATACATATAGGAGGAGAATTCCCCGGTCTGGAACTTGAACTTTGGGCAATAAAAGGTAGTTGACAATGGATCATGACGACCCATTTGGCATGAAGCCCAACGAAGTCGGTGACCGCACCGTCATCCGTCCCAGACCTGGAGGCAAGGGACCCGCTTCTCAACCCCCATCAACACCTCAGGCACCAGCGGCGCCACCGCCGCAACGCTCAGCTGCGGCCCCAAACCTGCCGACTCGACAAGGGGCGAACAAACTGGAGATTGCCGCCACATCCCTGCTCTCCCTGTTGGGCCGTTTGCGGGAGACACCATCGCATCCCGATCCGGCGGCGCTGAAAAACAGCATTATTGAAAAGTTCAGGATATTTGAACGCAGGGCAGAAGATCTTGGCGTGGACAAAGAGACGATCTTCTGGACGCGATATATTTTGTGCACGACCATCGACGAGACGGTACTCACCACTCCCTGGGGCAATCAAAGCCTATGGCGCGACCAAAGCCTGCTGGTAAGCCTGCATAATGAAGCCTGGGGCGGGGAGAAATTTTTCCAGCTGCTGCAGAAACTGCTGCAAAACCCTGCCAAGAACATCGAACTGTTGGAGGTGATGTATATCTGTCTCTCATTCGGCTTCGAGGGACGCTATCGCCCGCTGCCGGATGGATATGCCCAGCTGCAGACGCTGCGTGACAACCTCTATCGCACCATCCGTAATCATCACGAAGAGTATGAACGCGACCTCTCCGGACATTGGCAGGGTGTCTATCTGAAGCAGAACGCGCTGGTTCAGTATGTCCCATTGTGGGTCGTTTTGGCAGTTTCCGGCGTGATACTGCTGTTGATGTATTCTGGCTTCAATCTCAGCCTGAACGTGAAATCGGATCCGGTACATGCCGAGCTGCACAACATTGCACGCAATGTAAAGACCGTGGTGGATCGCAAACCGCCGCCGGCACCGGAGCCTGAATTGACCTTGCGCGTCCTGTTGGCAAATGAGATCAACCAGGGCAGTGTCGATGTTGAAGAGGACCATGCGGAAGGCAGTGTACGGATTGCCGGCGACGGCCTGTTCGCTTCTGGAAGTGGCGCCGTGAAAGCACAGTTTTTACCCCTGTTGAGCAGTATCGCGGCGGCGATGAATCAGCTTCAGGGAGAGATCGTGGTTGAGGGTCATACTGACAATGTACCGATTCGCAGTCTGCGCTTCCCCTCCAACTGGCACCTCTCCCGTGCCCGTGCCGAGTCGGTGGCTAAGATCATGGCCAGCGACCTCACCCAACAGAGCCGTATCCAAAGCATAGGCAGAGGATCGGCAGAGCCGCTTGCATCCAATGACAATAAAGAGGGTCGAGCGCGCAACCGGCGCGTTGAGATCACCCTGATAAAACCCTAGGCATCGGCTACCCATATGCGCGCAATAATGAGCATCATTAAAAATCGCTGGTTCGTCGCCATCCTGGGCTTGATTGCAATCTCAGTCATCATCTGGTTGGTCGGGCCGTTGATCGCTATAGCCGGTATCGAGCCGTTGGGCTCGGTGACTGCGCGTCTGATCGCCATTCTCCTGGTGATACTGATCTGGGTAGCTATGGAGCTACGCCGTTTTCTGACTGCACGCAAGAAAAATCAACAGATGTTGGAGAGTGTGGTCGGGCAGAAGGATCAGCCGCAAAGTTTTATGCGGGAATCCGACGAGGAGGTGCAGATTCTCGGCCAACGTCTCGATGAGGCGATCAGAATACTCAAGGAGTCGAAGGTCAGCGGTAAGAACAATCGTCAATTCCTCTACCAACTCCCCTGGTATATGTTTATCGGCCCGCCAGGCAGTGGCAAAACCACCGCCCTGCTCAACTCAGGTCTGCACTTTCCGTTGGCCGACAAACTGGGAAATGATGCGGTTCAGGGAATAGGCGGCACCCGCAACTGCGACTGGTGGTTCACCGATGACGCGGTTTTGCTCGATACTGCCGGCCGCTACACCACACAGGATAGTTACGAGGAGGTCGACAGGGCCGCCTGGATGGGTTTTCTGGATCTGTTGAAGAAGCATCGCAAACGCAGACCGATCAACGGTGCGCTGGTGGCGATCAGTGTCGAGGATATTCTGCAATTGACGGAGTTGGAGCGTCTCAACCACGCCAAGGCAATCCGTATGCGGGTAAAGGAGTTGATCGATCACTTCGGGATTCGCTTCCCTATCTACGTGTTGTTCACCAAATGTGATCTTCTCGCCGGATTCAATGAATTCTTCGAAAACATGGGGCGTGAGGAGCGCGGTCAGGTCTGGGGTATGACCTTCCCCCTAACCGACAAGGCCGATCAGGATAGCGGTATCAGCCATTTTCAGGACGAGTTCAGGGCCCTGGAAAAACGTATCGATGAGCGTCTCCTGGATCGCATGGAACAGGAGCACGACGTCAAGCGCCGGATATTGATCTACTCGTTTCCACAGCAGTTCAGCGCCCTGCGCGAAGCGGCGGAAGGCTTTCTGCATGAGGCCTTCAATGCCAACCGGTTCCAGGAGACCCCCTTGGTGCGTGGCATCTATTTTACCAGTGGCACCCAGGAGGGCACCCCGATCGATCGCTTGCTCGGTTCGATGGCCCAGGAGTTCGGTCTCAATCGACAGATAGCACCCGCCTTCTCCGGCACTGGACGCAGCTATTTCATCAATCGCCTGTTCAAGGATCTGATCTTTCCCGAAGCCCATCTGGCCGGCGTCAACACCCGGGTTGAAAAGCGCCGCGCCTGGCTGCAGCGCATGGCTTATGCCGGGGCCATCTCTCTGGCAGTGCTGGCTGGAATCGCCTGGTTCACCAGCTACAGCCGCAACCAGAGCTACATCGATCAGGTGGCGATACAGGCAAATGCCTCTGAGGAGAAGGTAAACGCCGTCGCACCGGACGATCTTAGCCTCACCAATGTAGTTCCGGCACTCGATTCGGTACGCCAGATCCAGGGCGGTTACGCGGATCAGGAGGCGGATATTCCCTGGCTGATGGGCCTGGGGCTCTATCAGGGCGACAAGCTTGGCAGCGAGGCTGTGAGCGCCTACCGTACCAGCCTGAAGAACCTGTTTCTGCCCCGCATCATTCTCAGCCTCGAGGATCAACTCAACCAACCGGGAAACAATCCCGATTATCTCTATGAGGCCCTCAAGGTCTATCTGATGTTCGACGACAGTGAGCATTTCGATGCCGCCACCGTCAAGGCCTGGATGCTGCTGCAGTGGCAGTTGAATCTCCCAGGTGCTGAAAATGCCCAGGCAAGACAGGCCCTGGCGGGCCATCTCGATGCGTTGTTGGAGATGCTGCCAATGGCGCCGACCCTGCCATTGGATCAGGACCTGATCGCCCACGTACGCGGCAACCTGTTGCGGGTACCCTTGGCCGAACGGGTCTACAACCGCATGAAACGGACCACTGAAAGCGGCGCCATACCCCCTATCCGGCTCACCCAGGTGATTGGTGCGGATGCCGATAGGGTCTTCAGTCGTCGTTCCGGCGAGCCGTTGGACAAGGAGATCCCGGCCCTATTCAGCTATGAGGGTTATCACAAACTGTTTCTCAAGGACCACCTCGATATAGCCAACAAGCTGCTGGAAGAGAAGTGGATACTCGGCCCCGACCTGGAGAAGATCGTCGGTAAAACCGATCTGGTACGGCTCAGCGCACGGGTCAAAGAGCTTTACTATGAGGAGTACATCCGCACCTGGGATCAGCTGCTGGCCGACATCCGGGTGAAGCCTTTCAGCAGCATGCAGCAAGCGGTTGATATACTCAATGTCATCTCAGGACCAAGTTCCCCCCTGCGGCGCTACCTGAAGCTGATCCAGGAGCAGACCACCCTCTCACGTCTTCCTGGTGGCGCCAAGAAGGCCGCCGAACTGGTGGAGAGAAACACCTCAGGTATCACCCGTCGCCTCGCCTCGATACTCCAGGTGGCGCCGGACGGGTCGGAGGATACCGCGCAGGACTCTCTGTTGACGACACCGGTAGATCAGCATTTCGCCAGCCTGAACAGGATGATCGCTGCCCAGGAGGGAGAACAGGCGCCCCTTGAAAGGACCATGGAGATGCTGAACGAGCTCTACGCCCATATGAATTCAATCGCCTCCGCCGGCAACCAATCCAACCAGGCATTCAACGTCGCCAGAGATCCCTCAGCAGGCGGTAGCGTCATAAGTCGACTCAAACTGGAAGCCAAGCGTCAACCAGGCCCCCTGGCGGAGATGCTCACCTCATTGGCCGACGGAAGCTCCAATCTGACAGTCTCCGGTGTCAGGTCACATCTGAATTCGGTCTGGAAGAGCCAGATCCTGCCCTTCTGTCAACGCAGCCTGACAGGTCGTTACCCCCTCGATCGCACCAGCAGCCGTGAAGTGACCATTGGCGACTTCGGACGCTTTTTCGGCCCCGGCGGCATGATGGACAACTTCTTCAATACCTACCTGCAGGATTTTGTCGACACCTCGCGCCGCAACTGGCGCTGGAACGCCGCTGGCAATCGCGCCCTGGGGATACCGACCGGGACACTCAGACAGTTCCAACGGGCAGCAGTGATTCGCGACGCCTTTTTCAGCGGCTCGGCACAGGAGCCGAAGATAAAATTCGAGATCAAACCGCTGAGCATGGATACCACCATCACTCAGATCACCCTGTTACTCAATCAACAGCGTGTCAGGTATAACCATGGGCCTGCGCGCTGGAACCGCATGACATGGCCCGACGATTCCGGTGTCAGCGATACCAAGATCCTGCTCGCTCCTCCAGCTGGCAACAAGCCTTCCGGACTTACCGAGGATGGGCCGTGGGGCTGGTTCCGGATCATCGATCAGGCAAAAACCGAGGCCACCGACTCACCAGAAACCATCAAGGTTGAGTTTGATGTAGGTGGACGCAAATCCCGCTTCATGATGCGTGCCAGCGGCGCCCTCAATCCATTCAAGCTTAGAGAAATGGCAGATTTCCGGTGTCCGAACAGACTCTGAACAGCTCAATGCCTGAGGACTCTCCGGGGTTCTACGGCAAAATCCCGTCGCTCGGGGATTTCGTCACTCGGCGTCTGCCGAGGGGTTTTATCGCACCCTGGGAGACCTGGATGCAGGAGGCCATAGCCAACAGCAGGGAACAGCTGGGAGACTTCTGGCTGGATAACTACCTCACCAGCCCCCTGTGGCGTTTCGCCCTCACGCCGGGCATCTGCGGTGAACATGGCTGGGCCGGGGTGCTGATGCCTAGCGTGGACCGGGTAGGACGCTACTACCCCTTCACCATGGCGGCCAGACTCGACCCCAAGACCAATCTGTTCCTCTTTATGGAAGAGTCAGAGGCCTGGTTTGCAAGGATGGAGAGCCTCGCCCTCTCCTGTCTTGAAGACGACTTCCAGATGGAGTCATTCGAGCAACAGCTTCGTGCTGTCGGTTTACCCAATGCTGATCGAAATACTGATCGAGACACCCACCCCGGACTGCCGGAGATGGGTAGCTCGGCATTGAGCAACGCCTGGCACGCCAATCTTGATGAGCAGTCCTCCCTGCGCACCATCTATCCCCTGTTTCTCCCCCATTTGATGAAAAAACTGCTGTTTGCCTACAGCCTTTGGTGGACCCAGGGTTCCGAGCGCATCTCACCCTCACTGCTGCTGTGTCAGGGTCTTCCCCAGATCAAGGGCGCCAGCGCCCTGATCGACGGCGCCTGGACCCAGCATGGCTGGGAGGAGATCGAGACCGGAGCATACTCCATGGGGAGCGCAGTCAATATCGAAGCCTCGCAGCCACAATGAGTCTCAACAGCTTCTTCTGGGTCTCAGCGCATATCAGCGACAAGGGTAAGGTGCGCTCTATCAATGAAGACGCTTATCTCGATAGGTCTGATCTGGGCATCTGGGTGGTAGCGGACGGCATGGGTGGCCACGCCGCCGGCGACATCGCCTCCGAAATGATCATCAACGAACTCAAATCGATTACCCCCGGTGATTCCCTGGGAGCACTGGCCAGCGATGTGGAACAGCGCCTGCAGCATGTCAATCAACAGCTGCTGCTGGAGTCGCAACGACGTGGCGGTGAAATCATCGGCTCCACGGTGGTCACCCTGCTTACCTATCAGGGTTACTGTATCTATCAATGGGCGGGTGACAGCCGCATCTATCTCTATCGTCGCGAGAGACTCAAACAGCTCAGCCGTGACCACAGCCAGGTCGAGGAGTTGATCGAACAGGGTCTCGTCACCTCCGATCAAGCGGAACAGTCCCCGATCGCCAACTATATCACCCGTGCAGTGGGCGCCAACGAGGAGCTGGAACTGGAAGCGGAGATATTCGAACCCTGTGACGGCGACCTGTTCCTGCTCTGCAGCGATGGTTTGAATAAAGAGGTCAGCGATGCGGAGATCGCCGAAACACTTGGCAGTTACACCTTCCAGGAGGCGCTCCAGCGGCTGTTCGACTTGGCTATGGAACGTGGGGCACGGGATAATGTGACCCTGGTTCTGGCGCAGGTGAGAACAACCCAGTCAAACGCGCCGGAACAGGGATGATCTGCTATATTGGCCCTGAGTCACTGACAGGACAGCAGTACGCTGGAATCGAACATGGTCACCATGAGAATTAGTGTTGTGAAAGATCTCCTTAGGAACATTCAAGATTTCCTTAAAATCCTCATCATCACTCTATTTGCCTTAAGCATCTCCGCCTGTGTGGCCCTGGGCCCGCAACAGCAACCCGAACCAGTGGCAGAGGAACCCCAGGAGCAGGCAGAGGTCATTCCGCCAGCGCCAGACTCTCTAACCCCATCGCAACGGGTACGTAAGGCGCTTGAGCAGCTGGAGCATGGCGAATACGAAAATGCCCGACTCCAACTCACCTGGGCATTGCAGGAGAAACCAACCCTGCAGATCGCCACCAATCTTCTTCAACAGATGGATGCCGATCCCATAGACCATCTCGGCATGAAGAGTTTCTTTTACGACGTGGAGCCGGGTGACTCACTCTCCATCATCGCCAAGAAATTTCTCAACGACCCACTCAAGTTTGTGATTCTGGCACGCTACAATAAATTGGAGAATCCCAGCAAACTTGCACCGGGACAGAGGATTCGTGTACCCGGTGTCATGCCGGAGAGAAAGAGGCCGAAACCCAAGCCCAAACCGAAACCACCACAACCCGAAGCGGAGGCGGCACCTATGGTGCAGGAGCCCGTTGAGCCGGCGGCATCCTCCGGCGTGAGAATCGATCAACCGGCAGTCACACCCGAATCTGCAGCGGAAACCGGCCTGATTGAAGCGTCAACCATCACCTTGCCGGAAGAACCCGAGCAATTGCAAGTGGAGAGCGAGGAACCCTCACAGCAGCCGGCGGAACAACCTGGCGAGACAGAGCCTGCAGCCATGACTGCGGAAGAGGCACTCAGCTCAGCGATGGGGCTGCACGCGGAAGGCAACCTCAGTGCGGCGATCTACCTGCTGGAAAATGAGATCAGCCAACATCCGAACGCAAAGGAGCTGCCGCAACTGCTTGCCGGCTACTACGACAAACATGCCGATCTGCTGATCAACCAAGGAAACCTGGACAATGCCAGGACAACTTTGGAAAAGCTGATCATCCTTGACTCATCCAATGATGCGGCGATCAACAAATTGATCCTGGTTGAAGACAAGATCGAGGCGCAGAAGTTGATGCAAACTGCTCAGGATCAGCAAACTGCGGGAAGTCTGGAAGAGGCCTTTCAAACCTATTCGCAAGTGTTGACCTACGATCCGGATAATCAGTCCGCCAAAGATGCCCAACGAGTCGTCAGAGATCAACTGACCGACAGTTATCATCGTAGCGCCATGCAGCTTTTCCGAAAACAGGAGTTGGATGAGGCGATAGGATTCTGGAACAAGATCCTGGAGTTGAATCCGAATCATTCATTGGCACCGGGTTATAAGGCACGTGCGTTGGAGATGAAACAGCAGTTGCAGAAAATCGATCAATGAAAGGAAGCGTACAGGTCAGCCTGTAAATAACCATTTCTTAATAAAGTAATCAAGTCTGTTCGCTTAAAGCAGTCGATTCAAATCAAAGACAGAACAATAGGCTTTTAATTCCTACCGGGTCCAGCGATCAACCTTCAAGTCACAAAAAAGATATAGCAGTATAGATTTGTATTTGCCTCCGTTCGCCTAAACGGCTATATACACCCTATGCTTGGCTTCAGAGCTATTGTCCGTATCCGAGGAGGAACCCAGTGCTCAAATCCCTGTTTAAGCGTCTATTAATAACTTTCCTTGTTCTCAACATTGCAGTCATCGGTTTTCCCTCCTTTGTCATGGCATCACCAATCGACACCATGACGGTTATTACAATGGATGAGAGGACGTCGCATATCGACCGAATCCGTTCCACGATGGCTCGAGATGATGTGCGCAGCACACTGATCGGAATGGGTGTCAATCCTGTGCAGGCAGAACTGCGTCTGAATGCACTAACAGATGCTGAATTGGTGATGCTTAATCAGCAACTGGACGAGCTGCCAGCAGGCGGTAGTGCCTTGGGTGTGCTTGGCGCTGTACTGCTTGTATTGATTGTCTTGGAATTACTTGGCGTAACCAACGTATTCACCAAACTCTAACTGGTTTCTCACAATCCTGTTTAGCCATCTCCGCATTGGACGCTTTCTTCTGCGAATCGGGCGAAGCGCGCAATCGTTGCCTCGCCCTATTGCTATTTTTACTTTTAACCGGTTGTGCAACTCAGCCGCCACTCCTACCATCTTTGCTCCCTTCGGAGAGAGCCGCAACAGGGTTGGAGTTAGAGGCTACACCCTTCTATCCGCAACAGCAGTACCAGTGCGGGCCGGCCGCACTAGCCACCCTACTCGACCAATCAGGCGTATCGATAACTGCTGAATCGCTGATTCCCCATGTCTTTCTGCCAGAGAAAAAGGGGAGCCTGCAGGTTGAGATGATAGCTGCCAGCCGTCGTTTTGGCCGGATTCCCTATGTGATCAATCCCGACCTAAACTCGCTGTTCGATGAGCTGCAGGCAGGCCGTCCGGTGCTGGTGTTACAAAACCTGGGTTTACAGCTGTGGCCTGTCTGGCACTATGCGGTGGTAATCGGTTACTCGGTAGAAGCGGACGCTATATTTCTGCGATCGGGTATCACCCGGCGTGAGACCCTCTCCGCACATCGATTTCTCCACACCTGGGAACATAGCAACCGCTGGGCCATGGTGTTATTAAAACCGGGGGAATTGCCTGCCAGGCCCGAACAATCACCCTACTTGAAGGCGGTCGCCGCAATGGAACACCTGGTCCCTGGCGAGGCGCTGATTACCGCTTACCAGGCAGCACTGAACCAATGGCCGGATAGTCCCATTGCACTTTTCGGACTTGCAGCCTCAAAACACACCATGGGAGAGTTGAAAGCGGCTGAACAGATCTATAGAAAATTGCTGGGGATAGATCCTGATCATATCGCTGCATATAACAATTTGGCTGAAGTTCTGGCCGATCGGGGCTGCTATAATGAGGCGGTTGTTACGATAAATCGAGCCTTGCAGAAAACCCCGGGTGAATTACACCAGCATCTGCTTGAAACGAGCCGGGAGATCGGATTAAGAGAAATAGAAAACCTGAGCCAGACATCCGCTTGTAAAGGCGCTGCAATAGATTAGATTCCGCCTGTTTTTCCAGCTGCAAAAACCAAGTGGATTCCTGCGATTTTATTGCGGATCATTCAACAGAAACTTGATGGATTGGTTGTCTCGACTACTATTGATCGGTAATATGGCGTGCGAATAATACTGATTCTATGCCATCCAGTTGAGTTGGCACTATTTTGTGGGTTTTT
>NATW01000146.1 GCA_003094555.1 gamma proteobacterium symbiont of Ctena orbiculata | reverse complement strand
CTCGGGCATGTCCGTCAGCACCGTGACCGGGTGCCCCACGAGTTCAGTGAAAGCGTGACCCTTGGCGAACATCAGAAGGCTGCGGATTATACCCAGGCAAAAGGCCGCCTCGCGATCATTGAGACTCTACTGGGTGTTGGCCTGTTGCTTGCGTGGACCCTTGGCGGCGGACTCGATCTACTCGATCGATACTGGCATGGCTTTGGCTGGCAGGAGATCATCATCGGCATGCTGTTCATCTTTTCCTTCTTTCTCATCAGCAGCCTGTTGGACTTGCCCTTCGATCTCTATCGAACATTCCGCTTGGAAGCGGCCTTCGGATTCAACCGCATCACTCCGCTGCAATACCTCAAGGACCGCCTGCTCGGTCTCATGCTCTCACTCCTGTTGGGAGGGCCCTTACTATGGATCATCCTGCTCCTCATGCAGGGTGCGGGCAAATTCTGGTGGCTCGCTGCATGGGCGGTCTGGATGGGGTTCACACTTACCCTGAGCTGGGCCTACCCACGGCTGATCGCCCCACTGTTCAATAAGTTCTCACCCTTGGATGAGGGTGAAATGCGCAACCGCATCCAGTCGCTGTTGCAGCGATGTGGATTCACCAGCGACGGTATATTCGTCATGGACGGCTCGAAACGATCCAGTCATGGCAATGCCTATTTCACCGGCTTCGGCAAAAGCAAGCGCATCGTCTTCTTCGATACCCTGTTGGATGCATTGAGCATTGATGAGATGGAAGCGGTCCTGGCTCACGAACTCGGCCATTTCCGTTACAAGCATATCTTCAAACAGATGTTCATGATGGGGGTTCTCTCTCTGCTCGGATTGGCCCTGCTGGGATGGCTCTCCCAGCAAACCTGGTTCTATAACGGCTTGGGGATCAGCCAACCCTCCAACGCTGCCGCACTGCTCCTGTTTATGCTGGCGATTCCGGTTTTCACTGTCTTTTTTACACCCCTGGGGAGTTATCTATCCCGCCGATACGAATTTCAGGCCGACAATTACGCCGTCAGCCAGACAAATGGGAAGTTTCTTGTGCAGGCATTGGTTAAACTCTACCAGGACAACGCGAGTACTTTGACACCGGATCCACTCTATTCGCTTTTTCATGACAGCCATCCACCTGCGCCGGTGCGAATTGCCAACATCCTGAATCGGTAAACCCCAATTCATATATGTCAATCATATATCCTCACGCCCCCTTACAGACAGCAAGTGCCAATGATTGGAAGTCTGGTGAACACCTGGCGATTTCGGGACAACAGAAACCCCTGCTTAATGGAGATAGCAAATGATGAAAACCGTGATAACCGCAATGATGCTGACTCTTGCGTCAACCTCCTCTCTGGCTGCCGATCCTGCCATCGGTAAACAGTTGACCGAACAAAACTGTGTAAGGTGCCACGGCAGTGAAGTCTATACACGGGAGAACCGGCGTGTAACCGACCTGCCAGGTCTGCATAAACAGGTACGTTTTTGTGAACAGAACCTGGGCCTGACCTGGTTTGATGATCAGATCGAAAATACCGCAACCTATCTCAACCTGGAGTTTTACAAATTCGACATTAAACCCTGAGACGCTCCATGGCCAGACGTCGCCTGACCAAACAACAGAAAAACCGCATTCAGGCCATTCAGGAGAAGCGTCGTATACGCCTCGACTCAAAGGCCAGGCAATCACTTTCAGAGGCTGATGACAATCCATCACTTGATGGGCGTGTGGTTATCCGCCATGGCGCAACCCTCGGTGTCATGGATGGACAGGGCAAACTGTTCCGCTGCCAGACCCGCCAACATATTGGCCACCCTGTGTGTGGGGACTGGGTCATCTGGCAACCGGTGGATGAGACCACGGGTGTTGTAACGGCGCTACAACCCCGGAGCAGCGTCCTCAGCCGACCCGACTATAGCGGCAGACATAAACCACTGGCAGCCAATATCACCCAACTGGTCATTGTGCTCGCCCCCAAACCCGAGCCCAGCGGTTACCTTCTGGATCAATATCTGGTCACCGCCGAAACCATCGGTATTCCACCCTTGATCGCAATCAATAAGATCGACCTGCTCGAGGGGGGGCTGGAACATGAATTCATGCAGCGTTTTGAAGCCTATAGTTCGATTGGATATTCGGTTTTTGGCATCAGTGCCAAACGCGAACATGGACTCGATCCCCTGATCGAAAGGCTGAAGGACGAGACAAGCATCCTGCTCGGACAGTCTGGGGTCGGTAAATCATCACTGATCAATGCACTGCTGCCATCGATGCAGGTTGAAACAGGACGTCTCTCGCAGACAACCGGACTGGGCAGGCACACCACTTCAGCGGCAACCTGCTATACCCTTCCCCAGGGTGGAGAGCTGATCGATTCTCCAGGGGTGCGCAGTTTTCGCCTCACCGACCTTTCCCGCCAGGAACTGGAACAGGGATTCAGAGAGTTCCAGCCATTTCTCGGCCAATGCCGATTTCATAACTGCAGCCACGACCATGAGCCCGGTTGTGCCATTCAAGCTGCCATGGAGAGAGGCGAGATCGCTGCCCAACGGCTGGAAAACTTCCTCAGGTTAAGCCAGGTATCAGACCGCTGATCCAAGGTTCAAGGCTCTCATCCACCCGGCAGGTGGACATGCACCGCAACACCACCCAACTGCTCGGCCACGCCGATCTCAATTCGTCCACCATAGGCGCTAACGATATCGGCGGCAACCGAGAGGCCTATTCCCTGACCGGGCAGCTGCTGATCGGCACGATGACCTCTCTGCAGCACCGCTTCAAACTGATCCGTGGGAATACCCTTTCCATTATCCTCCACCCTCAGGTAGAGATCCTGCCCGGTTTCCGCCTGCACACGGACATGGCCGTTGCCATACTTGCAGGCATTCTCCATCAGATTTCCCAGCAGTTCCATTAGATCACCCTCGTCGCCACGAAACAGGGTCTCCTCTGCAACTTCCAGCTCCCAGTTTATCCTCTGCTCCCGATAGACCTTATCGAGAGAACCTGCAATCCGTTCCACCACTGGTTTGACCGACAGGTTTTGAGTCAGCACGCTACTCCCTGAGGCGGCCGCCCGCTGCAACTGATGACTGACGATCTGATTCATACGCTCGACCTGCTCGCGCAGTGTGTGTTGGCTGGATTGTGGCTCACCGCTCTCTTTCTCAGCAACACCCTGGAGTACTGCCAACGGTGTCTTCAGACTGTGGGCAAGATCGCCAAGACTGTCGCGATAACGCTGCTGCCTGGCCTGGGCGTGACGGATCAGTGAATTGATATTCGAGGTGAGACCATTCAGCTCCTTCGGATAGTCACCCTGCAACTGATCCGCCCGGCCCGACTCAATCTCGGTGAGCGCCTGCGCCACCTCCCGCAACGGATGCAAACCCCAACGCAACACCCAACCCTGAACGAGTAACAGCAACAGTGCAGCACCACCGAGCCAGAGAAACAGGCTATCTCGAAAAGCGGCCACCTGTTCCCGCAGTGGCTTCAAGTCCTCTGCCACTGCCAGGACATATTCCAGTTCACGTCCTTGAAAATCCTCCCATACGACCCCAAAGCTCAACACCATGGCACTACTACCCTGCAGGTTGAATCGCTCTATTTTCGACTCTCCCGGTTGCATCTGACGTAGAAATCCGAACCTGCGCCCCAGTGATGAGGGTGATTGCCAGCGGTAGTTCCCCTGCATGCCACTGACCTCTGCATAGAGTCCCGAATCCGGACGGTTGAAACGGGGATCGGTCATTACACCTGGCATTTTGAGTCTGCCCGCCTGATCCTCCTCAGCTGCCGCCAGGAGCGCATAAACACTGCTGAACAGACGTGCCTGTAGTGCCTCCTCACTGGCCGAGCGGAATGCCTTGTCGAGGGCTAATCCCGTCAAGCCGAGGAATGCGCCCAAAACCAGGCTGGCCGCCAGCAGCAGTCGCTGATGGATAGAGGGGTTTAGCGCTGTTCCCATGCCGGCCGCTCTGCTCCCTTCAATGGTGACGGTGGAAAGGATCAGCGTTCGAGGGCAAAGCGGTATCCTCGACCACGCAGGGTCTCTATCGGCTTGTAGCGCTCATCCGGATCGAGTTTCTTGCGCAGACGACGCACGAAGACCTCGATGGTATTACTGTCGCGATCCCAATCCTGATCGTAGATATGTTCGGTAAGATCGGTCTTTGAGATCACCTTGCCGGCATGCAGCATCATGTATTCAAGCACCTTGTACTCATAGGCCGTCAAATCCACTGGGTCGCCGTGCAGGGTTACCGTTTGGGTACGGGTATCGAGTTCCACCGGGCCACCCGCGAGCACCGGTTGAGACCAACCGCCGCTGCGCCGCAACAGTGCGTTCAGACGCGCCAGCAGCTCCTCCACATGGAATGGTTTAACCAGATAGTCATCGGCGCCCGCCTCCAGCCCCTCGACCTTGTCCTGCCAGTTTCCACGGGCGGTGAGGATCAGAATCGGGAAATCCTTGTCAAGTTTGCGCAACTCCCTGATCAGTTCGATTCCTGACAGCTTTGGCAGCCCAATATCAACGATGCCCACGTCGATGCCATACTCCCTACCGAGAAACAGTCCGGCGGCACCATCCTCGGCGCTGTCTACGGTATAACCCTGTTTAAGCAGTTTCTCCGCCAATGGCTCGCGAATATCTACCTCATCCTCAACCAATAACACACGCATCTTTGCACCCGATACCTGGCTTCATCACCAGGTCATTTTAAAATTGTTGATAACGGCCTGTTCCAAGATTCATCAATCAACAGTGAATGCATGACCTGCAGAGCTGGATCAACGGCGACCGTTATACTGACGACGACCACCCTCGGCATTGATCCGCAGTCTACGTACCTTGCCCTCCTTGGTAAGAATACGCACGTTGTGAACCCGCTTGCCGTCACGTTCCCGTGTCTCGGCGGATATGACTCGACCTCCCAGACGCTGCTTGGCCTGCTCCACTGCCTGATCCAGGCTCATATCAGCACTGGCATAGAGACTGGGTATCAGCAGTAGTGCGCACAACAGCATCTTGGAAATGATTCGAGTTCTATAGGTCATCGTCTTTGCTACCTGACTTAGTGGTCATCCACTGGTCTGACAGTCACCGCAACCGGTATCCGCTTGCCGGGATGATTATTGGTACGGGTGATGAATTCACGCCCCTTGTAGCGATATGTTACATCATAGCCGACCAATTGCTCCTCATAGCGGGAGTGGTGGATGACTTCACAGCGACGCTCCACCGATGTGGAGTGGTGCCCACCCCGGTGTTGCTGGCTGATATCGTGACCGATGGCACCACCGAGCAGTGTCCCTGCCAGGGTGGCGGCATCTCTGCCTCGACCACGACCGCGACTGATCTTATTCGCTACCACACCACCGATAATACCCCCCAGTACGGTGCCGGTGTAGCGGCGACCGTCCGGATGATAGCGATCGACCGCCTCATCCCAACACTCTCTCTCGGGATATGAAACCTCTACACTACGGTAGATCGGCTCCACATCGATGACCTTGGCAGTATCTCGATAGTGGTCGCGATGGCCTCCCGCCGTGGCGGTTGCAGAAGCGATCATCAATGCTGTTCCGATTGTTAATGCCTTTGTTTTCATTTTGCTGCTCCTGGTTCTCTAGCTTTAATCCTGATATCAGTGAATCTCTGTTGATGGTTAAAGCTTACGAGGTCTAAACTGAACCTCGCCTGAACCAGGCGAATGCATGATTTATTATTATTTTTCAATGGATTATGTGACTGCTCTGTTAACTTCAGCGAGCTGTGAGTAAAGCTATGAAGTCAGATGAGTTCCCCCTCTCCCTGGCCCTCTCCCGCCAGGGGAGAGGGAAAGCGCATTTCGAGTGCATCGAATGCTTCCAGTCAAAGCTCGTTGACTCAAGCCATGTTTTTGCTGCGGCTCCTGATCCATGCATCCCCCTCCCCTGGCGGGAGAGGGCCAGGGAGAGGGGGACAGTAAACCCGTGAGCGCAGCGAACACCTCCGGAGTGATTACCGGCCTATGAGTGAACCTTGCGCCACACCAGAATTCGATTGTTGACCGGCATCTCCACATCTTCAGTGAGCTGAAGTCGATTCGAAACCGCCAGTTCGTTGAGTGCCTCGAAATCACGAATACCGCTCAAGGGATCACGGGATTTCAGCCATTGATCGAAGTTTCGATTGCTGTCGCTGGTATAACCGCCCTGGTAGTTGAAGGGACCGTAGAGTGCAAAACACCCCTCCGGCTTCAATACCCGCCCGATTCCGCGAAACATCTTCTCCACTTCCGGCCATGACATGATGTGGGTGGTGTTGGCACTGAATACCCCGGCATAGGCTGCAAGCGGCCAATCATGGCTTACATCGAGCAGTATCGGCTCCCGCGTATTGGCCAATGCCGCCTCCTCCAACCAGGCCCGGATCCCCGGGTGATTCTCCTCCAGGTCACTGGTCTGCCAGATCAAATGCGGCATGGCGGCGGCAAAGTGAACCGCATGCTGTCCGGTACCGCTGCCAATCTCGAGGATTGTCCGGGCATCATCAAAAAGGTGCAGCAGCACATCCAGGATCGGTGCCTTGTTCTCTTCACAGGCTTCGGAGAAGGGTTTCATGACTCCCCTATTCCAGCCAGTCCCTGGGCTTGAGATAGCGTTCATAGAGCAGTGCCTCCTCAGTTCCAGGCTCCGGTTGCCAGTTGTATTGCCAGCGCACCAGGGGCGGCAGGGACATCAGAATCGACTCGGTGCGCCCCCCGGACTGGAGGCCGAAAAGGGTGCCCCGATCATAAACCAGATTGAACTCCACGTAGCGACCTCGACGATAGAGCTGAAAATTGCGCTCACGTTCAGCATAAGCCGTGTGGCGACGGCGCCTTACAATGGGTATATAGGCCAGTAGGTAGTGATCTCCCACGTTCTGCATGAAATCGAAACAGTTTTCGAAGCCCCCCTCATTCAGATCATCGAAAAACAGCCCGCCGATGCCCCGCGGCTCCTGACGATGTTTGAGGTAGAAATAGTCATCGCACCAAGCCTTGTACTTTGCGTAAACATCTTCACCAAAGGGTTGGCATGCCAAGCTGGCCATCTTGTGCCAATGGCGGCAATCCTCATCGTTGCCATAGTAGGGGGTGAGATCGAAACCACCACCAAACCACCATACCGGCTCTTCGTCCGCCTTTTCAGCGATAAAAAAACGCACATTGGCATGGGATGTGGGAACGTAGGGATTGTTGGGATGAATCACCAGAGACACACCCATGGCCTCGAAGGCGCGTCCGGTCAATTCCGGTCGATGCGCCGTCGCCGAGCCGGGCAACTGATCGCCGGTGACATGGGAGAAATTGACCCCCGCCTGTTCGAATACCTCACCCTCCTGGAGCACCGCGCTGATGCCACCGCCCCCCAGATGCTCCCCGGGTTCCCGTTGCCAGCTGTCCTGGAAGAAGCGTGCCTTGCCATCCTCCTCCTCCAGGGCACAGCAGATCGTCTGTTGCAGCTGTAGAAGATACTCTTTGACCTGTTGCTTGTCGGGTTGATCCATATGTGTCTTGACCCTTCAGTAGATGAGCTTGCAAATAGAAGTTAATCATACTCCGGTTTGTTACTGCACAGTGACTCATGGACGATAGTGGGTGAACGTTGGTTGTCTATTTGGAGTAGCGGCAGGGATACCGTGTAAGCCCTGTCAGCATACCCCAAGGGCGCTTCCTACGGGCGCATGGAAGTGCTGTCAGGGCACCGGAGGCCAAACCCACGACCTATGCATCAAACATCGCGGCAGTGTATATATGACTCGAGATAAAAAATATTAACAGATACTAGCCAAGCCGCTTCAAAAAAACACCCATCTCTTTTGCCGCCTGAACATCCCCACGGGCCTCAGCCACGGCAATCCCTTTCTGGTAGGCTTGCCGGGCCTCATCTTCCCTGTGCAATGCCACCAACGCCTTACCATACAGCTTCCAACTCGCTGAGTGGTTCTGATCCTGGTTTACCGCCTCGGCCAAGTGGTGCACCGCCATCTCCGCATCCTGCTCCTTCAAGCAGAGCGAACCCAAGGTATAGCGTAACAGGGCATTGTCATTCCCCTGTTCGAGCATCTTCTCCAGGCTTCCTCGATCCATATCAATGCCTCACTCGACCATTCCGCAGGCCAAATTACCAGGTAGGGCGATATCCATATGTTCCGGTTTCTCCAGCTGCATGGCGTGCATAATCTGAATATAGTCATCGCGCCGGGTCGCATTTCCCAATCTTGGATTATATCGCTTCTCTTCACCCACTGTGCTGCAGGTGAAACCGTTATAGTCATGGGCCGGATAGATCAAGGTGTCATCGGGCAGGCTGAACAGGCGTTGGGTGATCGAATCGTAGGATAACCCTGCATCCCCCGATTGAAAGTCAGTGCGGCCGCTACCGCGTATCAGCAGAATATCGCCGGTAAAGACCATACCCTCTGCAAGAAAGGAGATATCGTTGTCTGTATGCCCGGGGGTATAGATAACTTTCAGCCTCACCTCGCCCAATGAGATAAGATCGCCATCTATCAGGCGGAGATCGGCACACTCGGTTGCCGCCTTTTCATGTACCCCCACTTGGCAGCCCAATCGTTCGCGCAGTTGTCCGCTGCCAGTGATATGGTCGGCGTGGATATGGGTCTCCAAGGCTAGCTTCAGGGTCAGATCCAATTCACCGATCAGCTTTACATCGCGTTCAACCTGCTCTCTGACCGGGTCGATGACCGCTGCTTCACGGCTATCCCCATCCCATACCAGGTAGGTATAGGTACTGGACTGGGGATCGAACATCTGTCGCATCTGCATCTTCACTAAAATCACCACTAAGGACATTTCTATCGATATTGCCATTAGATGAGGGATATTGTGGATGATTCAACCCAGAGTGTTACAGGGTAATAGTTTGCAGGCGCTTTGTTACTATAGTTTCAACATACGGAAAACCGCCCGATGACAATCGATAAGGCACGCGAGATCATTAAACAGCAGATCAGCTTCGGCAGCGGATACAACCGCAATGCAGTACGCCTGCTGCTTGGTGAGATTCAACGGGAATATGGCCAGCAGGCCGGCGATCGGCTGATTGAAGAGCTGGACCTGGAACAGGCCTTCGGTCTGCGTCCGGGTACGGATTTTACCCGGGTCGCCCACTAGGTACGATATCTGGCCCGGGCCTCAGGGCTTCTGCGCCACCAGCATCGCCACATCCCGTGTCCCTTGGTCCAGATTACCCAGACGATTCTCCTCACGGTAGTAGCGCAGCTGCAAGCTGGAAAACAGATTTAATAACTCATTATCCGCCAATCTGAAGGCTGGATTCTGGGGTCCTGTGGCAGAGACCGCTGCCTGAATGAAGGTCTGATAGTAGATCAATCCACCGGACCTCAGGGCGTCGACAAGGTCGGGTATCAATGCCCTTTCCAGATAGTAGCTGACAATAATCAGATCAAAATGGTTGTGGGGTGGAGACGATTGTTCTACGTCACGCACCTCCCCTGTCAGGTTCGTCAATCCCTCTTCTGCGGCGCAGGCATTGAGCCGCTGAATGGCGACAGGTGAGATATCCCATGCCACCACATCCAGTCCGTGACGCGCCAGGGTAAGGGCATTACCGCCCAATCCACAGGCGAGATCCAGTGCCAGACCCTGGGCTGGCAGCAGATGCAGATTTCTCTCTAGAACCTCGGCAGGTGTGGGACGCTTGTCCACATCGGCATGACGCTTATCCCACTTCTCACGCAGGTTCTGAAGATCATTGCCGTTCACAAACTATCGAGACCGCGCGCCAGATCATTTTTGATATCTTCAACATTTTCCAGCCCGACAGCAATCCGTACCAGTCCCTGTCCAATACCGGCCTGGACCCGCTCCTCTGGTGTCAAGCGTCCGTGAGTCGTAGTCGCCGGATGGGTAATGGTCGTCTTGGTGTCACCCAGATTGGCGGTAATGGAGAGCACGCGGGTGGCATCGATGACCATCCATGCCGCCGGCTGCCCACCCTTGACGTCGAAGGAGAGAATACTGCCGGCCGCACGTTGCTGCTTCATCGCCATGGCATGTTGTGGATGACTGACCAGACCGGGAAAATAGACACGCTCGACCTGTGGTTGCTGCTCCAGCCATTCGGCCACTATTTGAGCATTGCGCGAATGGGCATGCATACGCAGCTCGAGGGTCTCAAGCCCTTTCAGGAATACCCAGGCATTGAACGGACTCATGGTAGGACCGGTGGTGCGCAGAACACCAAAAACCGCATCACCCACCAACTCCTGATTACCCACCACAGCACCACCGACACAACGCCCCTGTCCATCCAGGTATTTTGTGGCCGAGTGAATGACAATATCCGCTCCAAGCTTGAGGGGCTGTTGCAAGGCAGGTGTACAGAAACAGTTATCCACTACCAGAAGACAATCATGGGCATGTGCCAATTCACTCAATGCCGTGATATCCGCCACGTCAGTGAGCGGATTGGATGGGGTCTCCAGAAACATGAGTTTGGTTTGAGGCCGCATCGCCGCCTCCCAGGCCTGCAGATCATTCAGATCGACAAAACTGGTCTCGATGCCAAATCGCGTGAGATATTTATTAAACAGCATGGTGGTCGAACCAAACACACTATGCGAGGAGATAATGTGGTCCCCGGTCTGCAGCAAGCCGGTGCAGGTCGCCATGATTGCCGCCATGCCGGAAGCGGTGGCGACACAACAGGCACCTCCCTCCAGCGCCGCCAGGCGCTCCTCAAAATTTCTTACCGTGGGATTGGTGAAGCGTGAATAGATATTGCCCGGCTCATCGCCGCTGAATCGCGCTGCGGCTTCGGCAGCGCTGCGGAACACGAAACTGGAAGTGGGAAAGATGGGCTCGCCATGTTCCCCTTCCGATGTACGGTGGTGTCCTACGCGTATCGCCTGAGTAGAAAACCCCCACTCTTCATCTTTCCACTCCCCCATATCCCGTCCTCACTCTTCATATTTATTCAGAATCGGTGTGCTGCCGCATGCCGGTTATTCTACAACTCAACGTGCCGATATGCTTCTGTTTTCAGCTTCAGGTGTCGGTTGATCATGCAGCTGTTGGGAAAAGTAGTCCTGCAGAAATTGATCAAAACTGACCCTATCTGAATCCTCAAGTTCTCGTTGGCGCTGCCAGGAATCGGTTGCCTCCTGCCGCAACAGCCTTTGATCCTGACTTGAGTGCTCCTGCTGACTGAAGGTGTGCTGGTGCTGTTTCGACATGCGTTGGGCGAATTGAAAAAAGCTCTCCCTTTTATCACGCATCTCCGTCAGCATTCGCGCCGACGGGGTCAGATCGGCATCCTGCAGACGATAGCGTTGTATCATCAGGCTTTCACTGTAGGGTTTACCAGGCAGACCCTCCTCCAATATCTCGCATATGGGCAGCAAGGCATCACAAATCTCCAAGCCCCAACCCTGCAAACCAACTCTCTCTCCATTCCGCTGCAGCATCAAACCAGGCTTTCTCCCCTGGTGTGCGGCCGTCAACTCGTTCCAGTCGATCTCCTTCTGTTCGGCAACGTTGATCGACGGGCTCTCATGCAACAGGCACATCAACATCAGGGCCTCGATGAAATAGACCTGCTCTTCGGCGATACCCAGGGGATGGAAGGCATTCACATCCAACGAGCGCAACTCCACATAACGTACCCCGCGCCGCTGCAGGGCATGGATCGGTTTCTCCATCATCTCGGGTATCTGCTTTGGCCGTACCGTACTGTAGTACTCATTCTCTATCTGCAGAATATTGGCATTCAGCTGCTCGTAGCGGCCATCGACCTTGACCCCGATGGCTTGATAGATCGGACAGGGTGTCTCGATGGCACGGGAGAGGGTCTCGATGTAGGCGCTGAGACAATCGTAACAGGCCTTGATACCCGTTCCCTGCTCCTTGCTGTTCTGGTAACCGATATCCCCCATCCTCAAAGAGGTGGCGTAGGGGGAGTAATAACTGTAGTCATCGAATACCTGCAGGGTGGTGGGTCTACCGCCAAGAAAGGATTTACATACCGCGGGAGAGGCCCCGAACAGATAGGGAATCAACCACCCGACCCGCTGCAGATTTCGCAACATGGCGAAATAGGATTCTGAAATAAAACTCTGGATCGGTGTTTCATCCTGCTCCAGGTGTTGAAAGGCTTGCCAGAACGGTAGCGGGATTGAATAGTTGAAATGAACCCCGGCAATCACCTGCATGGCTCTACCATAGCGATGACCCAACCCTCTACGATAGACGGTTTTCATCATACCCGCATTGGAGCTGCCATATTGTGCGATCGGTATCTGATCATCACTTTCAACCACACAGGGCATACTGGTTGCCCAGAGGATATCATCATCAAGATGCTGGTAGAGGAAGTGGTGGGCCTCAGACAGAAATCGCAACGGTTCTTCGCGATCTGCCGAGGGTGGTGTGATTATCTCGGTCAGTGCCTCGGAGTAATCCGTTGTGACATACCTGTTGGTAAGGGCCGAACCCAACGCCTCTGGATGTGGTTTTTGCGAAATGCAGCCGGCCGGGGAAACACGCAATCCCTCCTTTTCCAGACCGATAAGCCCCCCTCTTAGCAGCCCGACCTGATCTGCTTGACGCAGTTTTTCCAAACGTTGTTCGAGTGTCTTATACAAACTGGGAGCAACCCATGTGATCAATTGGATTCATGTCAGAATCGAAACGACGATTCTGACTTAGTTATTAACATGCAGGTGAAACAAAACTCAGGTTTGATATTTTACGCCCCACAGGGGCGTTGATTGAAGGCATGCATCATACCATCATATTATCTGTTGGGACGCATGCTTCCGCTAGCGCATCACTGCCATCGGTGCTTGCATCCGGATTGAGTCCGTCAGAATACGGGCCGCTTCGTTCAACTCGATGCGTTGTGCCGCTTCAGACTCCTTGTCATCAGCCTCATCATCCAGTTCTTCCTGGTCGAGGGTTTTGATTGCCTCCAGGCCTTGCGATGCCCTGAAGCGATTCTTGTGCACCAGTTGCTCTTGCTCCCGATCATCCCATTCAGTGCGGCGACGACTCTCCAGCAGGCTCATCTCAATACGCTCCTCCAACTCCTGAAAGCGTTTCTCCCGATCGACCAACATTTCGAAACCCGGGTCACTCTCAACACGGCTCATATGGTTGACCATGAGATTAGGGACCGACCATTTTCCCTTGGTTGCAAAATTGGCCGGCCTGATCTGTGCCCAGGGTAGCGCATTCTCCAGTGAACGCTCGCCATAATCCGCTGAAAATTTCGCGGTGGGAAACTGGATGTCAGGTACCACACCCCGGTGTTGGGTGCTACCGCCATTGATGCGGAAGAATTGTGCCATGGTCAGTCTCAAGCGCCCAAGGTCCTTCTTACGCCCCGGGACGAAACGCCCGAGATCCACCAGCGTCTGCACGGTTCCTTTACCGAAGGTGGGCTCGCCGATGACTATACCCCGCTTATAATCCTGGATAGCGCCGGCGAATATCTCGGAGGCAGAGGCACTGTTGCGATCAACCAACACCGCCAAGGGGCCTTCGTAGGCAATGGTTTGATCCGGATCCTGCTCGATCTCTATCTTACCGAAGGCATCCTTGATCTGAACCACCGGTCCGGAATCGATGAACAGGCCAGTCAGTTCGGTCGCCTCGGAGAGTGAACCGCCTCCGTTTTCCCGCAGGTCGATCACGATGCCATTGACACCCTGCTTCTCCAGATCCACCAGGAGATTGCGCACATCACGGGTAGTACTGCGAAAGTCCTCATCCCCTCTCGCCTCGGCAGCAAAATCGCGGTAGAAAGTCGGCACCTCCACCACGCCGATGCGCAGCCCTTTCATACCATCCAGGTCTTCGATGATACGACTCTTGGCTGCCTGCTCCTCTAATTTAATCTTGTTTCGCACCAGGGTGATAGTCTTGCGCTTGGCCCCTGCTTCAGTCCCCTTGGGCAGAACGTTCAGCCTGACCACAGAGCCCTTCGGGCCACGGATCTGTTCAACCACATCCTGCAACCGCCACCCCACGATATCAATGATCTCTCCCTCCAATCCCTGTCCAACGCCGACGATACGATCCCCCGAATGAAGCAGATCACTCTGTTCTGCGGGCCCACCTATTACGGTTTTCTGCACCACGGTAAAGCCGTCTTCATCCTTGAGTACCGCTCCTATGCCCTCCAGTGATAGTCGCATACTGATATCGAAGTTTTCCGAGGTGCTTGGCGACATGTAACTGGTATGGGGCTCCAGGCTCAGGGTATAGGCATTGATGAAGGTCTGGAAAATATCGTTGCTATCGAACTGCTCCACCCGGTCAAGCAGACGCTTGTAGCGTTCACGCAGGGTGTCACGAATCTCATCGTCCTTTTTGTCCATCAGGCGTAGATTGAGGAAATCGTTCTTTACCCGCTTGCGCCAAACCTCCTGCAGTTCTGTGCGGGTCTGTGGCCAGGGCGCTTCATCCCGCTCGAAGAGATAACTCTCATCGATGGTGAAATCAAAATCTTTATCAACCAGTTTTTGTGCATGAGCCACCGCCTCCGCCACACGTTTGCGATAGAGGCGAAAGATCTCGAAGGCAGGTTCGATTCTGGCGTTTTTCAGGTAGTCATCGAGTTTATCCTGATAGAGGGAGAAACGAGCGATATCCCTGGCGCGAAAAAAAGCGCGGTTGGGATCGAGGGCGTCAAAGTAGCGATCGAGGATCATCTCTGACATCGCATCATCGAGCGCTACCTCCTTGTAGTGGTATTTTTCGATAACCTTGACGATTACATTTGCCGTTTGCTGCTGCTCAGGTGTCGGTTGCAGTTCGCTGATCGGGACAACCTGGCGATTGGCCCATAGGGTGGTACTACCGATTAGGAACAGGGAACTGAACAGAATAACCTTAAATATTTTCATGTAACTACCTGGTCTTGTATGCGCGGAAACAGTGGGCGCCTGACTATACATCATAGTAAATAGGACTAGGATTGGACTGGATTACCACTCCACAGGTTCCCTTTAGTGCCTAAAAGGTGTACTGGACCTCAAGATCAAGCCCCACACCGCTCATATATTCTCATGCAGACCCTGTACCAGATCCAGATAACCCGGGGTTTCGGGATTTATAATCCCATGCCGCACTAAAAAGTCAATCACCACCAGGTTGCAGTTGAGCTTAAACTCATCGGTCTGGGCAACCAGTCTTGCCACCTCGGCTACAGGTAACAATATGAACTCAGCCACTTCACCGTCACCGTTCTGAGGTTGGAAATCGCCCGGGAGTTCAAGATCGTAACAGTAGAGCGTATCGGGTTTCAGACCAACATCCGTCTCGGTGCAGTAGGTCAGGACACCCACGGCAACAGCACGCTTAGCCAAGGATGGCGCCACATTGGCCTCTTCCATACACTCTTTGCGTAGATTCTCAGCCAGGGAAAGATTGTGAGGCAGCCCCCCTGCGACCATATTGTCCAGGCAGTCGGGGAAATTACGCCGATCGGCTGCACGCCTGGCTATCCATAGTTTCAATTCCTCCCCGTCACGGACAAAACCATTCAGGTGTTGGCCATAGGCCCGTAACCCGAAGTAGGGGGCACTGGCACGATCCACAGTGGCAATCGCCGTCTCCCTGCCAGCATGTGTCACCGGATACTGCTCACCATGCACATGGGAGATGACCCCCTCTTCAACCAAGGTCGAGGTAATCTCCGCGAACAGGCGGGTGCGCGCACCGAAGTCGGCATAATGACCCTGGAGATATACACCCTCCTCATCCTGGCTGAAGGCATCCGGCCAGTTACCGAGGGCCTCCCACATGGGTTGTTTAAGGCGTCCATAGCACCGCTCCTGGAAAAAGAGTGGTTTGAAATTTCCCGGATCCCAATGATTAAGGCGCTCGATATGACGCAGATACCCTTGTAAGTTCATGGATCAATTTTCCTAGATGTAGGACCTGAGAAGTCCGCGTAGGACACCCTGTATCCTGACCTCTTCCACCCGGTAGACCATCGCGCTCATGGCTGGATTGGCGGGGTGTAGTATAACCTCACCCGGACGTTGCTCGATCCTCTTCAAAGTGGCCTCTTGATTGCGGATCAATGCCACAACAATGTCTCCATTCTGTGCCTGTGCCTGCTGTTCGATCACCACATAATCCCCATCCTGGATCCCATCATCGATCATCGAATCCCCCGACACCTGTAGCACATAACAGGGCCCTTTTCCCAGCAACTGATCGGGAACCTGCATCGGTTCCGCCTCGGCAATGGCCTCGATGGGTCTGCCGGCGGCAATACGGCCGAGATAGGGAATGCCCTCCTCCGCCCCGGGTTCAACCAGGCGTATACCACGTTTCAGGCCCGCCATGGGCTCCACCAACCCCGCATCCACCAACGCCTGGATATGTTTGTGTAAGGAACCCCGGGATTTCAGTCCTAGCAGACCACAGAGTTCGTCATAGGTGGGTGGCTGCTGATAGTGATCCAGATTGTCCCGCAGGATCTGGTAGATCTCTTGCTGGCGCCGGGTTAATTGCATGCTGGCCCTTGATTTGTTCTCCAGTTGTTCTCTATTCTACACCAAGAGAACAGAAAGAGAACAGATATGAGCATTCCCGCACCGTCCATGCCAACCGCAGACCCTGATTCCGCCAAGGATCCGGCCGACCATTTGGCCGCCAAACTGCGCAGCGAATACCCGGCGCGTATCACGGGCGAGCTGATACTCCCCGCCAAACAGGGTAACTACAGCCCCCTGCCCGGCGATCTCGATCCCCGTCTTGCCGCTGCCATGCGCGAGCGCGGGATCGAACGGCTCTATACCCACCAGGCAGCCGCCTGGGCATCGGTACAGGCTGCTCGGCATACGGTGGTCGTCACCCCCACCGCATCAGGCAAGACCCTCTGTTACAACCTGCCGGTGCTGCAATCGGTCCTGCAAAAACAGGCCAAGGCCCTCTACCTCTTCCCCACCAAGGCCCTGGCCCAGGACCAGGTGGCTGAGTTGACCGCCCTCAACCAGGCCAGCGACCTGAGTGTGCGCGCCTTCACCTTCGATGGGGATACCCCCGGGGATGCGCGCAAGGCGGTACGCACCCGTGGCGACATCGTGGTCTCAAACCCGGATATGTTGCACCAGGGCATACTGCCCCACCACACCAAGTGGGCGCAGTTCTTCGAATCCATACACTATGTGGTGATCGATGAGATGCACAGCTACCGCGGCGTATTCGGCTCCCACGTGGCGAATGTGATGCGACGTCTGCGGCGAATCTGTCGTTTCTATGGCAGTGACCCCATCTTCATTCTCTGCTCCGCCACCATTGCCAATCCGGCAGAGTTGGGGGCGCTGCTGATCGGCGACGAGGTCAACCCCATCACCGAGAGCGGCGCACCCCAGGGCAGCAGACACCTGTTGCTATGGAATCCGCCGGTGGTCAATCCCGATCTGGGCATCCGCGCCTCGGCCCGCTCCCAGACCACCCGCATCACTAAACTGGCGCTGCGCCAGGGGCTGAAAAGCATAGTCTTCGCCCGTTCCCGACTCATGGTTGAGGTATTGACCAAGTATCTCAAGGATGCCTTCGACAAAGACCCCCGGCATCCTACCCGGGTCGCCGCCTACCGGGGCGGCTACCTACCCACTGAACGGCGGGATATGGAGCGCAGGCTTCGTGACGGAAAACTCGACTGCGTGGTCTCCACCTCGGCATTGGAGCTGGGTGTGGATATAGGGGCACTCGATCTCTGTGTGCTTAACGGCTACCCGGGCACCATTGCAGCCACCTGGCAGCGCCTGGGACGCGCCGGCAGGCGCCAGCGTAGCGCAGTGGGGGTGCTGGTGGCCAGCAGTCTGCCGCTGGATCAATACATCATTCGCAATCCCGACTTCTTCCTCGGCGCCTCGCCGGAACAGGCACGTATCGATGCCGATCAGTTATTGATCCTGCTCGATCATGTACGCTGCGCCGCATTCGAACTGCCATTCAAGGATGGGGAGCAGTTTGGCAATCAACCCCTGAGTGAGATGCTCGCCTACCTGGAGCAGCATGGCATCCTGCACCGGGAGGCGGATGAGTGGCACTGGATGAGCGACAGCTACCCCGCAAACAGCGTCAGCCTGCGTTCGGTGGCGGAGGGCAATTTTGTGGTGGTGGATACCAGCGGTGGCGAAAAAACAGTGATTGCCGAGGTCGATTACAGCTCCGCACCGATGACCATCTACGAGGGAGCGATCTATATGATCCAGTCCACCCCCTACCAGGTGGAGCGTCTCGATTGGGAGGGACGCAAGGCATTCGTCACCCGCACCCGGGCCGACTACTACACCGATGCCATCGACTATACCCGCTTGAAGATTCTGGAACCCTTCGAGGAGTATACCCATCGCCAGTATGAGGTGGCTCATGGGGAGGTGCATCTGGTCAAGCGCATCACCGGCTATAAGAAAATCCGCTACTACAGCCACGACAATGTGGGCTATGGCAAGATCGAACTGCCGGATCAGGAGATGCACACCACCGCCGTCTGGTGGCAGCTGAATCCACAGGCATTGGAGGTTGCATTCGAATCACGCCAGATTGCCCTGGACGGTTTTCTCGGCGCCAGCTACGCCCTGCATATCATCGCAACCATGCGCATGCTTTCCGAACCCGGCGATATCGGCAAGGCGGTGGGTGATGGCAACGCCCGCTGGTTCGCCACGCTGCATGCCAATGGACGGGGAGAGTTGCGCAACAAGGATGACGAAATGATCGATCCGGCACGCCTAAATCGCTTCACCCCCACCCTGTTTCTCTACGACAACTATCCAGGGGGCATCGGACTCTCAGCACCTCTTTGCGAGAGCCGGGACACTATCGTCCATGAAGCCCTGCGGCTGGTAACTGACTGCAGTTGCAGGCATGGTTGTCCCAGCTGCATCGGCCCCATCCTGGCCAGCGATGAGATACGGGGCTACTCGCCCAAACAGGCCGCGCTCAAAATACTATCCCTACTGGGACCTGATCACTCTCATCCAATCGGCTCTGTTGCGTCGGACAATGACACTTAGCGCAAAACTCTCTCGCCTGCAGGCGCTAAAAGCGGATAAGGGGCAGCAGCCTGTCACATCGGCCACCGATCTGCAGCAGCGCTTGGTGCGAATCGACCGAACACGCCTCCCGGGTGGACCGAAGCTGCAGCAGCAGAAGTCAGCAGAGGAGAGACTCGCCAGGCAGCTCAAGGGCTACCCTGTCAGTGAGGGTCTGATCCGGATATACCGCCGTATCCCCCTGCACGGCTGTATGGGTCGCTACCCTCTCTCACTGCTCCAACAAACACCGAGACTGCCTGGTGAAACAGCCATGGCCAACCACCGCCATGTCTATTTCGATACCGAAACCACCGGCCTCTCGGGAGGCAGCGGTACCCTCGCCTTTCTGTTCGGTTTTGCCACAATCGAGCCGGAGAGCCTGCAGTTGACCCAGTACCTGATCACCCGTTTTGCGGGAGAAACGGCCATGCTCGAGGCGATCAACGGCATCCTGGGTATTGAGGACCGGCTGGTGAGTTACAACGGCAAGAGTTATGACCTTCCGTTGATGAAGACCCGATACCGCATGCACGACATGCCAGCGCAACTGGACCAGCTGCCCCATCTGGACCTGTTGCATCCCATACGCCGTCTGTTTCGCAACACATGGCCAGACTGCCGTCTTGTGACCCTGGAACAGCGACTGCTCGGTCTGCAACGGCATAACGACCTGCCCGGTTCAGAAGCCCCCCAGGCCTGGTTCGATTTTTTAAGAGCAGGCAGCACAGCACGACTGGCAGGGGTGGTGGAGCACAATTTACAGGACATACTCTCCCTCGCCATGACCCACGTGGCCCTGACTCAAGTGATCGACCAGCCCGAACGCCATGCTGTGGACATAGCCGCCCTGGCACGCTGGCAGGCGGATCACGATACCAGGGCAGCCTATGCCCTGTTAAAACGACATCGACACACATTACCCCTGAGCGGCAAGCGCTTATTGGGCCGACTGGCCAGGCGTTTCGGCGACTGGGGGTTGGCGACGGAGACCTGGGATGCGCTCTCGCAGATGGGCTGCCGAAGCGCCACCGAACAGCTAGCCAAGTATCATGAGCATATCAGCAGGGACCTGAAGCGCGCGCAACACTATTGCGAACGGCTTCCCATCGACGCTGACCAGCAGCGGCGCTTGAACCGCATCGTCAACAAACTCCATGTTCAAGAGATGCAACCGCTACTGCATCCCTGAGATGGATCGTCATGGCAATCCTACAATGCCTCACTGCAGAGTCTCGTAATGTCTCTCCGCCAGTTCGATGGCCTGTCTGACATAACCCTTATACCACTCGTTGACGGTCTGAATAAAATCAGACAGCGACTGAGGATCTTCCCTGTCCTGGAGGTGGTCGCTAACCCTGAAAGGGGGAAAGACAATCGCTGCGGTACAGGTGCGCGTCAGTCGCTTATCGAAATTGGCGACTGCGATGGGTACGATCAGCGGCTCAGTTTCGGCTGCCAGCGCCAGGCGGAATACCCCGGCCTTGAATGGACCGGGCGACTCTTCCGTATAGTAGCAACGCCCCTCCGGGCAGATGATGATGTTGTCTCCCTGTTTCAGCCTCGCCAATGCCTGATCCACGAACTGGCGGTTGCGTAACTCCCGGGTCAGGTGATGATCGCGATCCTCCTCATCCACCTCGCCCGGATAGACATAGAGGTACTCAAGGCGGTCGAAATATTGCTGAAAACCATACCAATCGAGTTCAGGTTTTTTCACCACCCTGATCGGCGCTTCATGGTATTTCGGATAGATCAGCATACTGGAGACGAAGTGGGTATCCAGGGTCAGGCGAAAATCGTTGGGCAGCATATTGTCGGCATGGTTTTCCAGGTGGTTCATGATAAACAGATGTCCTGAACTGTCCGGTAAATGCTCCTCCCCTGTCACCGCGTAGCAGGTCTTCTCAAACAGTGCCTTGAACGCCTGCATACAGTGGTGTCTCACCTCCCTTGGGGTTTGGTCCACAGGCGCATTGGCGACACTTTCATAGATGCGTTGCAATCCCTGGTAAAAATGGAGTTCATCATGGACCTTTTCCAGGATATCCAATGACAATCTCGCCAGGTTACGCTCATTTTCATCGTCGCCGTGATTACGGATCAGTTCCAAGGTACCGAATGCATCGGAGAGGGTCAGCCGGTTCTCCAGCAGATAGGGGATTTTATGCAGTGGCGACGTGACATGCAGGGTATCGGCATTCTGTTCCAGTAGCGCCGTCACCGCCAGGGTCTCTTTTTGGTAGCGCCTTGCAATCAGTTGGGTGCGTGCCATCCGCAGCCGGTTGCCGATCAACCAGATCACGCGTTCCATCAGCTCCGTGCCGAATAATGGATCCTGTCGACACAGATCCGTGAGTGCCTCCGCTGTGAATACCAGGGCACAGACTGTATCGCTGGCGATTGCGGATACCTGATAGTGATTGGGATTGACCAGTGCGGACCAGCCGAATGCCTGTCCGGTACTCTCCAAGCTATTCAGAAAAAAACAGACCTTGCCTTCGCTGCTGCAATACCAGAGTTCCACCCGGCCACTGACGAGCAGGTAGAAGGCCTCCGCATCATCTCCCTGCTGAAACAGGGTAGTGCCGGGATCAACGCGAATCATTCGCCCCAGGGAGAGCATGGATCGCAGATGTTGATCTGACATGGCCTCGAAAAAAGTGGCATGGCGCAAAAAACGGAAGGTTGAGTCTTGGTCACTGCCCAGGTTTTCATAATCCATAAGCGGGTTTGATCCCTTGGCCTTAACCGAGGCACCAGGTTCCACCATTGCCCTGCCCTCGACACCACTGCTGGCGATCAGGCGGTCTCTGTTGTACTCAAGTCGACGTGCCAGGACCACGGCCACACGACGCAGCAGGGTATAGGCGATGCGCGGCGACTCCTGCATCAACTCAGCCAGCAGATTTCTCGGAATGCGCATTACACTGCACTCCGTTTCACAGCGTACTGTTACGGTATGACGGTAGGGCGCGCGAAACACTGACCAGCCGATCAGGGCCCCTGTCTCCCTGTCAGTGCCCACAAGGAGATCATCCATGCCTGCCACATGGATCAGAAACTGCACCTTTCCGCTCAAGAGAAAATAGAGTGAGATGGCCCGATCGTGCTGATGCAGCAGAATCTCCCCTGGATCCATATGCCTCACTTCGGTGCCTTCAGCAAGATAGTCGATCACATCCGGGTCGATATCCTGGAAGAATGCGAGTTTAGAAAATTCAGACGCTTCAACCATTGCGGTTACCCATGGAGACCTTTGTCTAGTTATTATTAATCGGGCACTTCTAACCTCACCCCTATTACTAATCTATAGTAGATACATGCGGCGCCAATTCAAACCGGATCACACAAAGCCAAAGGATTTTGATCTTTTCTGGCAGGAAACACTACACAAACTGAACACAATCGATCCCGATCCGATTATTTCAGGTAAGGAACATTCATCCAGTCACCCCAACCTTGTATTGGAGTATGTTGATTTTCTGTCCTTGGACGGTATACGCATTAGCGGGCAGCTCATCCATTGGAAAGACGATCTGCCCCGGCCGCTGGTCGTCTACAGCCATGGATACGGCGGTCGATGCATGCCGCAGTGGTCGTGGGCAAGCAGCGGACTGAATTGCTTTGGGGTGGATATTCGTGGCTTTGGCCTCTCCCATGACGCCCTCCGGGAGCCATCTCACTGGGGCTGGGTATTGACCGGTATCCAATCACCGGAAACCTCGGTCATCCGAGGTGCAGTCTGCGACTATATACAAGGCGCCAGGGTCGCAGAACGACTGCTGCCCAATTCGACCACCCATCATACCTATCAAGGTGTCAGTTTTGCCGGTGCCCTGGCCCTTAAATCCGCAGCGGTACTGGGTGCGCCGGACCTGCTTGCAGTGGGTGTACCCACATTCGGTTGGACTGAAGGCCGTTATATCTTTGTCAAATCAGGCTCAGGGGCCCAGATCAACCACTATCTAGCAAACCATCCGGAGCGCTTGGACGATGTGATGCTGGTGATGCGTTACTTTGATCCTGTCAACTTTGCCGATGGCGTGCACTGCCCCGCTCTCGTCGGCCTGGGACTGAAAGACGATGTGGTACCTGCCAAGACCGTCTACGCCATCGCCAATCACCTTACCGGGAAGAAGGAGATTATGGAGTTTCCCGTCAGTCATACCGATCTGCCGGAGGAACGTCTTTGGGATAGTTTCGAACAGTATTGGCTGAAGCTGACGATTGAAGGGGTCAGTGAGGATTTCGGTTCGATACCGTTTCCAACAAGCTGAACGCCTGCTCCTGAGGAAGATAACCTCTACCCCTATTGGGCCGTACAACCCTATTCATCACTTTCTCATTAATGCAGAGACTTTTCTTTGTATTGCCTCCACGAGTGGATAGATAGCGCGGAAAGAACCAATAACTCAACAGGAAACAGCAGAATCAAATCAACTCTGATATTGCATTCACCCGTACAGTTTTGCAGCACCCACCCCTCATAGACTACTGGCACCACCAGCAAAAAGGCAGTCAGCGCCTGCTGTGTCTGTTTTGATCGGATGTAGAGTGCAAAAAAGAATACGCTCAAGGCGCTACAGATGAGGAGAAACAGATAGTAGAGCAGGATCAACCCCGCTCCCTGGCGATACTCCCCAGGACATAGGAGCAGAGCACCAATTGCTGAAATCGATTCAGACCACGAAATTCCAATCCATGGATATAATTTTTTCGCCCTTCCCCTGCCGCCACCTCACGAATATTGCGGATCACGCTCATTATTTTCAAGGTGTCTTCTCCGCCACACACCTTCAAGGTATACATAACCTGCAATACATCCCCGACTTTACCCAGGGATTGCTTATCAATCACCCGGGCCCCGGTACTGCTGATATCGGTAATGATGACAGGTTGCTCCACCTCGTTCCCCGAGGCATCCTTAGGCCTGACCACTTGTGCGTCGATTTCAGTCGGCACACGGGGGGCGTTACGCACCACTGCACTCTCCACATCCGATGGATAGGAGAGATGCAGATGGGGATAGGGTTTTGATGAGGCATTCAGCACTTGAGCAACAAAACCGAAGATATTGCTGCCCTGTAGCATTCTCACCGTAAAGCTCTGACCGTCTCGAACGATAATTGGTCTTGCGTTTTTACGGGGGGTAGTTATCACCAGACTCTGTCCCGGCACGAAACCGATAAGAGTGGCTGCAAAACGCTCCACGTTTTCACTTGGTGGCGCAAACTGCAGTTGCAGCACATCACCTATCTGCAAGTATCTGACTCTGTCTGGCAAGGCCTCACTCCCACACGGCTTATGTTAGTATTGAGCCATAAATCGATAATAACCAACTGCTATGATTTAGCACATAATAGTCAGTGGCAATCAATAGTTCAGTCAAGGGCCTGTAAACTCAAAACAATTGCCAGCGAGCACTTAACCCGAGTTTACAGGCACCAAGAATAATGCGAATTTTTTACTTTAAAAACAAGTAACTGATAAGGTTACTTTAAGCCCTTTAAAACGGCAAACGATGATTTTCGTGCTCGACAACAATCCGGACACGCCATTTCCTGACGTCTCCCTCGCCGAAAGGGAGCCCGACGGGTTGTTGGCCGTGGGTGGTGATCTTACACCCCAACGGCTGATTCAGGCTTATCAGCTGGGCATATTCCCCTGGTTCACAGAGGGCGAGCCTATCCTCTGGTGGTCACCCGATCCCCGTACGGTGCTCTATCCTGAAAAGATCAAAATCAGTCGCAGTCTGAGAAAAGTGCTAAGAAAAAAGGTCTATAAAGTATCCTTTGATCACGATTTCGAGGCGGTTATCCAGGGTTGTGCGGCACCGCGTGAAAATTCACCAGGGACCTGGCTGGTACCCGAGATGATCGATGCCTATCGCCAGCAGCATAAGCTTGGACACGCCCACTCCGTTGAAGTGTGGCACAAAGATGCGCTCGTGGGTGGTCTTTACGGCATGACCATAGGTGGGGTCTTCTTTGGCGAATCGATGTTCAGTCGCGCTACCGACAGTTCAAAAATCGCCCTGGTTCACCTCAGTCATAAATTGACCCAGTGGGGGTTCAAGATGATCGATTGTCAAGTCTATACCAAACACCTGGCCAGCTTGGGTGCCGAAGAGATACCCAGGGCCGTTTTTTGTGCCGACCTGTATCGTTGGACCCGACTGGAGGGATGGACAGGCAGTTGGGCCGACGAGGGTAAACTCTATCCCGAGATCGGGGAATGTTGAATTCTCCTCCTGGATTTGAACAAGAGGGGAGTTATGCCCTCTACATGAGTCAGGTTCACGACTGCTCTTATCTAGCCGGGCGGGAAGCGCGCAATCTGTTTCTCGATCCCAATGCCCAGGTCTCCCATCACCTCTATCAGCAGTTGATAGACCGGGGGTTTCGCCGCAGTGGCTGCTATCTCTATCAACCTGCCTGCCCCCACTGCAATGATTGTATTTCACTTAGGATAGCAACAGCACGCTTTCAACCCTCTCGCAGTCAACGTCGCATCTGGAATCGCAACCTGCCCCTGTACGAGGTGAATTCCGGCCCGGCCGAATTCAAGGAAGCTCACTATCAACTCTATCAGCGATACCTGCTGGAACGTCATCCCGATGGCGCCATGGCATGCAACAGCCCGGGACAATATACTCAGTTTCTAACCTGTGACTGGGCTGAAACCCGCTTTATCGAGTTTAACAAGGCAGGCAAGTTGGCCGCTGTCGCAGTGAGTGATCTGCTGCCCAACGGCACCTCGTCGGTGTACACGTTCTTCGACCCGGAGATGTCACGGGAGGGACTGGGTATCTTCGCCCTGCTGTGGCAGATCGACCATGCGCGGAGACTCGGCTTGGAATGGGTCTATCCGGGGTTCTGGATCGAGGCCTGCGACAAGATGAAATATAAATCACGTTTTCGCCCGTTTCAGGCCTGGACAGGTCAACAATGGATAGATCATACTGAACTCAGGAATCCCGGCTAGGACACAGACCCTGAAGTCTGACCTGTAGCCATCAAGTTATCCCTCTCTGGTAAGCGATACATCGCTGGAGACATTGATGTCCAAACCGATCATACGCAGCATCTCCGCTATCCTCCTAAGCACGCTCCTCTCTCTTCTAAGTGGTTGCAACTCATCCGATAGTGATCAGACCACACCTACAACTGTTGATACTGGTACAGCCCTGAAACAGTTCGACCATTGTGATGAGTTGAAGTCATACCTGATCAGTACAGCCGAGCAGCAGGATGCGCTTTTGGACTATGTGCAAAACTCATCGGTAATACCCCAGGAGGACTTCAGCAGTTCCCCTGAGACAATCTCGGATAGCAGCTCAGGGCAACCCGCCGTGAATAGTGTAACCGGCACCAATAATCAGGTCGCTGGTGTGGATGAGGCGGATTTCGTCAAGACAAACGGCGACTATACCTATCTCCTCTCTGGCGGGAATCTGGTGATTTTACAGACCTGGCCGGCGGATCAGAGCCAGGAGCTCTCAAGAACAGAGATCGATGGCACACCCAGGGCACTCTTCTTAAGCGGCGATGTCGTCTGGGTGGTAAGTGATCTGTACCAGCAGAGCTTCCCGCAATTCGAGGAGAGTCTGGCGGTGGATATCGCACCCCGAACCAACCAGATGACCAAGGTCACTCTGCTCCAGGTCACCGACCCCGCGCAACCTGTCCTGATCAGAGAGACCATACTTGAATCGCGCTATGTGGATGCACGCATGGTGGAGCAGCAGGTCTATCTGATTGTCACTGCGCAATTCGATTTAAGCCCTGTGCTTGAGGATCCCGAGAGTGCCGAGGTCGATGAACTCTTGCCCACCCTGGCCGATAACACAGCCCCCTCGACTAGTACCGAACCCACCACCTCGGTGATCTGCGGCTGCGACGCAGTCTATCGACCCGAAACCGCCAATGGCACCGGCACCATGTCGATCCTCGGCTTCGACCTGGCGAACCCGCTGGCGGATATTTCCAGCCAGACCATACTGGGTAACAGCGGCATGGTCTATGCCAGTCAGGAAAACCTCTACATCGCCAGTATCCAGGACCATCACTGGCTCTGGCAGCCACTGATGGATGGGGAGGAGCATCCGACACCCTCCACCAGCATCCATAAATTCAGTCTTCAATCGAGCCC
>NATW01000145.1 GCA_003094555.1 gamma proteobacterium symbiont of Ctena orbiculata | reverse complement strand
TATTCTCATGGAGGTGGACCTGGTCGCGACTTCCTGCGGTTTTGGTGTGCCGTTGTTTGACTATCTAGGACAGCGTGATGCGCTTGTGGAGTGGGCCGAGAATAAAGGCGAAAAGGGTGTCCAGGAGTTCAGGGAGAGACGCAATAGAGTGAGCCTCGATGGCAAGCCCACGGACCTGGCTTAAGAGTTTTTAGTTATCGGGGCCAGATTTGTGGCGCATGAGAATTGGGATGAGTGGAGCTGAAGAATCGTGAGCGAAGCGAACCCATCCACTTAAAACCCAAAACTCATAACTTTATCTATTCTCCGGTTAGGGTGATCGTCACCTTGCGCTGGTGAGGATGGATGCGATGCTCCCACAGATAGATCCCCTGCCATGTCCCCAGGGCGGGTCTGCCGTGGCTGATCGGCAGGCTCAAATCCATACTGGTCAGAATTGAGCGAACATGGGCAGGCATGTCGTCAGGCCCCTCGAGGGTATGATCGAATAACGGATCCCCATCCGGTACCAGGCGGGCCATGATCCGTTCCAGATCGGAACGCACGCTGGGGTCGGCATTTTCACACAGAATCAGTGAAGCGCTGGTGTGCTGGATGAAGAGTTGGCAGATTCCTGTCTGCAGTCCGGCACGGGTGATGACTTCCGCCACCTGGTCAGTAATGTTGTAGGTGCTGCGTCCCCGGGTCTGAATCTGTAACTGTTCCTGGATCACCATCTTTGCCTTTCTCCCATCTGTTCTGGCATGCTGTGGTAGAGCTGAATAGTACAACGAAAGCGAGTCCCATTGATAAAGGAAAGTGCATCGAAGAGTCTGGCCGAACAGCCCGTTACGGTATTGAAAGGGGTCGGGGCAAGGAGTGCCGAAAAACTCGCCAGATTGGGCATTGTGAGCCTGCAGGATCTGCTGTTCCATCTGCCGTTACGCTATCAGGACCGTACCCGGATTCAGCCTATCGGCAGCTTGCGACGAGGTGATCAGGTGGTCATCGAGGGTGAGATCGACCTGGCGGAGATCAAGTACGGGCGCCGCCGTTCATTGATGGTGCACCTCGCCGATGGGACAGGTAGCCTGTTTCTGCGGTTTTTCTATTTCAGCAATGCTCAGCGGCAAGCATTGAATCGTGGCGTTCGGCTGCGCTGTTTTGGTGAAGTACGCAACGGCCCCCACAGTCTGGAGATGGTCCATCCCGAATATCAGCGTATCGATCCTGATCAACCGATGGCAGTGGAGAACTCGTTGACGCCAATCTACCCTACCACCGAGGGGGTGCATCAGTTGACCCTGCGTGGTCTCATGCAACAGGCCCTGGAGAGGTTGCAGAGGGAGCCGGATGGGTTGGTCGAGTGGCTGCCCCCATCAATATTGGCGCGTTTCCCTGAATTGAATCTGGCACAGGCAGTCGGTTTTCTCCACTCTCCCCCTCCCGATGCCGATCAGCAGCTGCTGCTGGCCGGGATCCATCCGGCACAGCAGCGTCTCTCCTACGAGGAACTGCTGGCCCATCAGATCAGCCTGCGCAGTATGCGGGCTCAGCATCAGAGTATTGGTGCCACCCTTTTCAAATCGGAGCATGGCCTGAAGCAGGCATTTCTGGCGGCCCTGCCCTTCCAGTTGACCTCAGCCCAGGCTCGGGTGGTGGCGGAGATCGAGCGGGATCTGGAGCGCTCCCAGCCGATGCAGCGTCTGGTACAGGGTGATGTGGGTTCGGGTAAGACAGTGGTCAGTGCCATGGCGGCACTGCAGGCCATCGCTGCCGGCAGTCAGGTGGCGTTGATGGCCCCTACGGAGCTGCTGGCGGAACAGCATCTGCGTAACTTTTCTCAATGGCTGCGGCCGTTGGGGATCGACATCGGCTGGCTCACCGGGCGACTCAAGGGGCGTCCACGGGACGCGGTAGTCGAACGGATAGCCGCGGGAGAGATACAGTTGGCGGTGGGTACCCATGCCCTGTTTCAACAGGATGTGGTGTTCAATGATCTCGGTTTAGTGATCATCGACGAGCAGCATCGCTTCGGAGTCCATCAACGGCTGGCGTTGCGCGAGAAGGGCAACAGAAAGGGACATACACCCCATCAACTGATCATGACCGCCACACCGATCCCGCGCACCTTGGCGATGACTGCCTATGCCGACCTCGATCTGTCGGTCATCGATGTACTTCCGCCAGGGCGTAAGCCGGTCGTCACAGCGGTGATATCCGAGGCCAGGCGCGATGCGGTGGTTGAACGGGTTCGAGCCGCCTGTGCAGAGGGACGCCAGGCCTATTGGGTCTGTACCCTGATCGAGGAGTCGGAGGTGTTGCAGTGCCAGGCCGCGGAGGATACGGCCCGACTCCTGGCGGAGGCGCTGCCGGAGTTGAAGGTGGCACTGGTGCATGGCCGGGTAAAGCAGGAGGAGAAGGAGCGTGTGATGCAGGATTTTCAATCCGCTGCAGTCGACCTGATGGTGGCCACCACGGTGATTGAAGTGGGGGTGGACGTGCCCAATGCGAGCCTGATGATTATCGAAAATCCCGAGCGCCTGGGATTGGCGCAACTGCATCAGCTGCGGGGCAGGGTAGGTCGCGGCAGTGCAGAGAGTCACTGCGTTCTGATGTACCATGCACCGCTCTCGGCCAACGCCAAACAGCGTTTGGCGATTCTGCGTGAGACCAGCGATGGCTTTGTCATCGCGCAGAAAGACCTGGAGATGCGGGGGCCAGGTGAGGTGTTGGGTACCCGCCAAACCGGTGAGATGCAGCTGAGAATCGCTGACCTGGTGAGGGATCAGGGGATGCTCGACGAGGTACGGGAGGCGGCGGAGATGTTACTGCATCGCTACCCTGATGCGGCTGCCCAGCTGGTCAATCGTTGGTTGGGGGAACGTGTCGAGTATGTCAAGGCTTAGCCCGTCTTAGCCGTGGCGCCTGAATTTCTTCAATCGATCCTAGGGTGTGCGATAATAAGCATTTTTCGGGATAACTTGGTTTGAGTCAGCAGAGAAGCAGCAGCACTAACCCCGAGCCGAATTGGTGCGATTGGCGTCAACGTTCGCACACGAAGATACCGCCGTTAGTGGCTTCCTGGCTGGGTGATAGGGGTTCGTTAACGCAGCGTGTCATCCAGTGTTGCGCTGCTGGCGAGTTCAGGGTGCGCCTGTTACATCAGGGTTGGGGAACTCCCCTCACCAGTGAATGCCGTATATTGAGGATGCGCCGGGGAATGGTGGCCCTGGTGCGGGATGTGGAGTTGCAATGTGATAACACCCCATGGGTTTTTGCCCGCACCCTGATACCGATCTCAAGTCTCAAAGGGGCGGCGCAACGGCTCACCCAGTTGGGGGAGAAACCCTTGGGTGCGGTGCTCTTTTCCGATCCCAAGGTGGTTCGGGGCGCAACCCAGATCGCGCAGTTGCTGCCGAGACAGCCCCTATTCGAAACGGCCTGCAATAATCTGCGCAAGAAACCGGATCATCTTTGGGGACGACGCACCCTGTTTTATGTAGAGAAAAAGCCATTGCTGGTGAATGAGATTTTTCTCCCCACCCTGCCACTCAAGGGAGGTTGCAGCTGATGACCAGTCAACAGGTTGACATGATGCCTCCCGATACCGGTCCAGTGGACTGGTTGGAGCGTCTGCGCCGCTATGCCCTGTTGGTGCGGTTGAATCGCCCCATCGGTATTCTGCTGCTGATGTGGCCCACCTTGTGGGCGCTATGGATTGCCGGTGAGGGCTCACCTGCCTGGCATATCGTGGTGGTGTTTGTCGCCGGTGTGGCGTTGATGCGGTCCGCCGGCTGCGCTATCAACGACTATGCCGATCGCGATTTTGATGCCCATGTGGCGCGCACACAAGGCCGGCCCATCGCCACTGGCCTGGTCACGCCAGGTGAGGCGCTGGGGGTCTTTGTCGCGCTCTCCCTGACAGCGGCCTCACTGCTGATTTTTCTCAATTGGCCAACCCGCTATATGTCACTGGTGGCGCTGTTGCTGACTGGGGTATACCCCTTCATGAAACGCTATACCCACCTGCCTCAGGTCGTGTTGGGTGCCGCATTCGGGTGGGCGGTACCGATGGCATTCATGGCCCTGAACGAAACCGTACCACCGGTTGCCTGGCTGATATTCTGCGCCGCCCTGATCTGGGCGCTGATCTATGACACTCAATACGCCATGGTGGATCGGGAGGACGATATCAGGATCGGGGTCAAGTCGAGTGCGATCCTGTTTGGCAGCCACGACAGGTTGATGATCGGACTGCTGCAAGTGACCATGATAGGGTTACTGCTGGTGATTGGCGTCCTGGTTGAAAGGGGAGCCATCTACTATGTGGGGATGGTGCTGGGCAGTGGGCTGTTTGCCTATCAGCAGTGGCTGATTCGGGCCAGGGAACCCAAGGCCTGCTTTGACGCCTTCCTCAACAACAACCAATTCGGCATGGTGATCTTCATCGGTCTCGTGATCGACTATCTGGTGACTTAGGATTTATTGCGTCTGCATGCATTGTTGAACAACGATCTTGTTATAGGTTGCCGCGTACTCCGCTGCGCGCTGGATGAGAAGTAGATGGGTTTCGCCAAACACTGTGTCGGTGGAGCCTTCCAAATAGCGGATCCCGCAGATACTCTTGGCCTTGGATAGCAACTCCGGTTGTATGCCGGGTATGCTGGTCGAGCGGGAGGCCATGGCCATCAAACGTTTGTCGCCCTTTTCCAGTGCCTGTGCCGCACGCTTGTTCGGATCGGCATCCTTTACCCATAACAGGGATTCCACGGCTTTTTTCTCTTCAGGGGAGAGTTGACTCATATCGATACCTTCCATCTCCTGGCATGCGCTGAGTAAGTAGGCAATAAAAAGCAGAAAAATGATTGGCTTCACTCGGTCTCCTCAGCTACGGGTATGGGTCGTGGCAATGCCAGTGTAAATGGTCACCAGACCCCATAGTATGCCGCCACTGACCGTGCCGTAAAGGTGTGCGTCAACGATGACGCTTCCATCGGCCAGTGATTCGCTGCCCGGTAGCGGGCCTTGCCACTGCTCCCATAGCAGCTTAATGACTATCAGGATCAGGATCGACAAGGAGACTGTGGGGTGGCTCCTCAGTTGGCTCAATAACCCCCAGCACAACAGGCCATGCAGGATACCCGATAGTCCCCGGTACCAGCTCACTTCAGGAGAGAATAGCCACAAACCGGCACTGGTGCCCAGCATCAGCAGAAATAACAGTATCAGACAGCGCCCAGGTTGCTGGATGTTGGGAAACAGCAACAGGATGAGCCAGAAACCCGCCAGGTTCATACTTAAATGTCCCCAACCCAGATGTGTCATATGGGCGCTGAGGAGGCGCCACCATTCACCTTCGAAGATCTGAGCCCGATGGTACTGCAGCTTGGCCAGAAGGGTTTCAGGAAGCAGTGCGATCAGGAGGCAGGCAAGGCCGAAGAGCAATCCACAGAGCAGGCGCCATGGGATCGATTCAGCCCTCACCCCGCATCAACCTAGCGTACCGCAAACCGGGCAGGCGGGATCAGGGGTGAGACGCAAGCTGCGCCACTCCATCTCCAGGGCGTCCAACAGTAGCAGCCTGCCGTGGAGTGTGTTGCCGGCCCCGGTCAACTGCTTGATGGCCTCGGTAGCCTGCAGGCTGCCGATTACCCCCACCAGCGGTGCAAGCACGCCGTTTGCGGAACAGCTTTCATCCATCTCCCCCTCATCTGGATAGAGGCAGTGGTAGCAGGGACCGCCGGGTTCCCCGGTGAAGACGCTGATCTGACCCTCCATGCGGATGGCTGCACCAGAGACTAGGGGTGTTGCTGTCAGGTAACAGGCCTTGTTGATGGCGAAACGGGTTGCGAAATTATCCGTGCCGTCGAGTACCAGATCGGCCTTTTCGATCTGCTGCTGCAGCGCCTCTTGATCCAGTTTTTCGGCAATGGTCTCCACCTGGCATTCCGGGTTGAGGGCCAGCAGGGTCTCGCGGGCCGACTCTACCTTCAACTCACCGATGCGCGAGGTGGTATGCACGATTTGCCGCTGCAGATTGGTCAGGTCGACCTGATCGAAATCGAGCAGCACCAGATTACCCACCCCCGCGGCGGCCAGATACATGGCAGCCGGTGAGCCGAGTCCACCCAGGCCGACGATGAGTATGCGTGCGCCCAGGAGTATCTCCTGGCCTTCGATTCCGATCGCCGGCAGCATAATCTGTCGGCTGTAACGCAGTAGTTGATCGTCATTCATTGTCTGTTGGTCCGGTACGAATCATTGTGACGCCCAAATAGTGTCAGGGCAATCGGTTATCTGTCGAGTAGGAAAACGCAACTGGGGATCGTTCAGAGATATTTTCGCCAATGTTCCGGGCGTTGATCCCGGAGTTTATGGTTCATGCGCTGGTAGCGGTCGGCAAAGATCATGCGAGTGCATTTCGAGTCGCTGTGGGTGCAACCCAGATTTGCCCGCTCGGTCTCTTCCGTGTAGTGGTAGAGGGCGCGCTTGAGACGGTAGAGCAGGCGATTGTCGATATGCAGACCCATTGCGGTCAGACCTGTCTCTATCTGTTCCAGGGAGACCTCCATCAACTGATAGCTGACCTGCAGGTGGATTGCGGAGCAGGGGTTTGCCTCGATAATGCCCGCCACATCTGCCAGCAGCATTGCTGCGGTTGCAGCCTGATTGGGGTCCGGGTGGAGTTCGGCGAAGTGAATGTCCCGGATTTTCACTAAGTCGTGTGGGGTTTCACCCATACCTGGCAATCCTAACGAATGCGCTGAAATAATCAAGCAAGCGGATTGGCATCTTAACTTCCTTGAGACGATGGGGCTCTCGCGTGGGAATGAAGATATCAGCGAATCATCAGAATGGGTAGGGTGCGGCTTGCCGCACCGTTACTGCTGGGATAGCGAGGGGAGAGGTATCTTAAGCAAGCAGCGTTGGAACCGGGTGTATATCACCTGATCCCTGGCTCTTTTCCAATCAGGTGACTGAGTGTCAAGTACCAGTTGTGTCCACCCTTCGCGATATCCATCGATTGGGCTTCAGTGACCCGGGGCAGCCCGGCGAGGTCTGGATGGGTCGCGATGTTACCGAGGCCTGCCGATTCCAACAGCTGCTGCACGGCCTCTGCCTGCTGGTAGCCATGCTCCAATAGGAGCCAGCCTCCAGGGCTCAGGCGCTGGAGGCTGGCTTGCTGGATGATGGCTCTGATGGCATCCAAGCCGTCTCTACCTGAGACCAGAGCCAATTCCGGCTCCTGGGGCAGGTCACCCTGGTTGAGGTGGGGGTCATCGGCCTCGATGTAGGGGGGATTGCTCACGATCAGGTCGTAGGAGGCTTCCGCTGGAAGTGCCTCGCACCAACTGCCCTGATGGAAGGTTAACTGAGTAAAACCAAGTGCCGTGCTATTCTCTCTGGCCTGGGCCAGGGCCTCGGCTGAAATATCTGTGGCAGCGATCTGTGCATCGTGGCGTTCACTCGCCAGCGCCAGGGCTATCGCCCCGCTGCCGGTGCCAAGATCCGCGATGCGGGGTTGGGATATCAGCTGCAGGTGGTACAGGGATCGCTCTACCAGCAGCTCGGTTTCAGGGCGGGGAATCAGGGTGTGGGGATTGACCCTCAGGTTGAGGGACCAGAACTCCCGTTGACCGGTGATATAGGCGATCGGTTCTTGGGCCCGGCGCCGTTCTACAAGATCCATATAGCGCTGTTGCTGCGCAGGGGTCAACTCCTTCTCCGGCCAGGCAAACAGATAGCTGCGTGGTTGTTCCAGGAGATGGCACAGTAGCAGGGCTGCCTCCAGCTCGGGGTTGGCTTGGGGCAGGGCACTGAGGGCCTGCTGTGCTGTTTTCAGGGCCTGTTGTAGGGTGGCCATAGAGAGATGTTATCTCAGGCTTCGCCCATGGCTGCAAGGGCTTCCACCTGCTGCTCGCGCAATAGGGGTTCGATGACCTGGTCCAGGGAGCCTGTCATCACTTCATCCAGCTTGTAGAGCGTGAGATTGATACGGTGGTCGGTGAGTCGGTTCTGCGGAAAATTATAGGTACGGATACGCTCCGAGCGATCACCGCTGCCAACCTGGAGTTTACGTGAGCTGGCCTGTTCGTTGACGATCTTTTCCTGGGCCTGGGAGAGCAGCTTGGCCTGCAGCAGCGACATGGCCCGGGCCTTGTTTTTGTGCTGGGAGCGTTCATCTTGGCACTCCACCACGATACCGCTGGGCAGATGGGTCAGGCGTACCGCGGAGTCGGTCTTGTTGACATGTTGTCCGCCGGCGCCGGAGGCGCGGTAGGTGTCGATGCGCAGGTCGTTGCTGTTTATCTCCACCTCGTCGACCCCCTCTGCCTCGGGCAGGATCGCCACGGTACAGGCGGAGGTATGGATACGCCCCTGGGATTCCGTCTCGGGAACCCGCTGCACCCGGTGCGTCCCCGATTCGAATTTCAAGCGGGAGTAGACCGCATTGCCACTGATGCGACACACCACCTCCTTGTAGCCACCGTGTTCACCCGGGCTCTCGCTGATGGTTTCGGTCTGCCACTGTTGACTTTCGGCATAGCGCAGATACATACGATGCAGGTCACTGGCGAAGAGCGCCGCCTCGGCGCCACCGGTACCGGCGCGTACCTCGAGAAACACATTGCGCTGATCGTTGGGATCGGCGGGGATCAGCAGCAGCTGTAGTTCCGGCTCCAGGCGCTGCTTGATTGCCTGTGCCATGGCCAGTTCCTCTTTTGCAAGGGAGGCCATTTCAGGATCATTCATCATTTCCTGGGCGGCGGAGACATCCTCTTCGGCAGTGACATAGCCTCGATAGGCCTCCACCACCGGTTCCAATTGGGCATATTCACGCCCCAGGTCGCGAAACTGATTCTGCTGGTTCTGGATTTCCGGATCGGCGAGGAGGGCGGTAATCTCTTCGAAGCGTTCTGCGATCTGGTCGAGCTTGCCGCGCAGCGAAGACTTCATGATTTGGTTTCTGTTTTATTGAGCTGAAACAGCGTATTGGCTGCTTCGAGCAACTCCATCTGGCCATTGAATCCGGCTTGTCGCATCTGCGTGCTGGGGGTGTGCAACAATTTGTTGGTGAGGGTGTGCGCCATGAATTGCATCACCTCCTCCGGTGACTTGCCTTTGGCCAGCTGCTGCAACGCTTTCTGCATCACTTCATCCCGCAGTCGCTCGGCATAATTTCGATAGTCCTGTATCAAACCCACTGCATCCAGTGAGCGCAGCCATCCCATATACTCACCCACATAGTGCTCGATGATCTCCTCCGCCTGTTCGGCCGCCTCTTCCCTGGAGCGCATGTTCTCCTGAATCACCTCATCCAGATCGTCCACCGTGTAGAGATAGATATCGCTCAAATCGGCCACTTCGGGCTCGATATCCCTGGGTACTGCGATATCGACCATGAAGATCGGGCTGTGCTTGCGCTCCTTGAGGGCGCTCTCCACGCTCCCCTTGCCCAATACCGGCAACGGGCTGGCGGTGGATGATATGACGATATCCGCCTCGGCCAGGTGGGTGCTGAGTTCAGTCAAGGCAATGGCGTAGCCGTCAAACTGGGATGCCAGGTTATGCGCCTTCTCCACCGTGCGGTTGGCGACGATGATTCGCCCTATTCCGTGTTGATTGAGATGACGGGCCGCCAGTTCGATGGTCTCGCCGGCCCCGATCAAGAGTGCGGTCTGCTCGGATAGCTCACTGAATATCTGCTTGGCCAGGCTGACCGCCGCAAATGCCACAGATACAGGGCTGTTGCCGATGGCGGTATCGGTACGGATCTGTTTTGCGGCGGAGAAGGCGTGTTGGAATAGTTTGAACAGCAGTTTTCCGGTGGTGCCCGCGTCGGTGGCGGTTTGAAAGGCGGTTTTCACCTGTCCCAAAATCTGTGGTTCACCCAGCACCAGGGAGTCCAGGCCGCAGGATACCCGCAGCAGGTGCTTGATGGCGTCGAGCCCGAAATGGCAATAGAGGTAGGGTGAGACACGATTCTCAGAGAGGCCGTGAAAGCGGCTGATCCAATCCGCCAGAGGCTCATGATCCTCTTGATTGACCGAACAGTAGATCTCGGTGCGATTGCAGGTGGAGAGGATAACTGTCTCCTCGACCGCCGGGTTATCCTGCAGGCTGCGCAAGGCCCCGACGATGATATCCGGGCCAAAGGTCACCTTCTCGCGGACATCCACGGGGGCGGTTTTATGGTTCAGTCCTAGTGCGATTATGGACATTCGATACCGGGGGTTGCCTTAAACAAAAGGGAAATTTTGTTATATCAAAGGGTTGAATTCAAGTTTAATCCATCTGCTCCGGCCCTGCAGCGGATGAATTGTGCAGTCATGACCAATTTCCTCTTAAGTGGATCTTAATAATTGGCGGCCATTATTGTCGTGAGCTTAAAAATAAGTAAAAGCTATTGCCACCATTAACAATTAAGGTTAACCCCGATTGCTAAATGACCGGGTTCACTGTTATAAATGTGATCTGATACTAAAAAAATGCCCATAAGAAATACCTAATTCAATAATATATAGGGTGGTTCAGCCCCTCTAAACCGCCCAAAACAGGAGGATCAGTCTATGCAGGTGCAAAAGTTTGTGGCCGCTGCACTCACCGGTGGTTTGTTTATTTCCAGTAGTGCCATCGCGGGGGTAGCCAAAGATCTGCCTTTGCCTAGCGGAACCCCGGATGCGAATGCGATTGCGGATCAGGTCTATTTTGTCAACCATTTCTATGCATTGAAGAATTTCGGTATCACCAACAACAACAAGGATCCCAAACGGAGCAACCGTGCCACACCCGGCAAGATAACTGTGATTGTCAACAAGTCCGCCGGCAGCAAGCCAACCACCATCACCGTGGAGCGCTATCTGAACAATGAATACGGAGACAGCGCCACCAACGCCCAGGATATCGCCATCTTCCGCTCCGGTAAGTTGAAAGGCACCGGTATGTTGATCACCGACTATGTGGATGACAACAAGAGCCAGTCCTACTCCATCTGGCTGCCGGCATTGCGCAAGATCCGTCGCTTTGCCGAGCCTGCTCATGATGATGCCTGGGGCGGTACCGACTTCACATTCGGTGACGTAACCTTGCGTAAACCCAAGGACGAAACCCATGAACTGCTGGGTACCGAGACCTTCAACGACTGTCTTGGCGCCATCGCTAAAGCGGAATCCAAAAACAAGTACCTGCCCAACCCCCCCGAGGCGGCCTGTGATCATAAGGGCAAAGAGGTATATAAGCTGAAAAGTACTACCAAGCGTGAGAACTGGTGGTACGATCATCGCGTGAGTTACGTGGATAGCAAGACATTCGCCGATTACCGCACTGAGTATTTCAAGGGGAGTGAGAAGGTGAAAGTGATCGACCGAGACTGGAGATCTCTCGATCTGGATGATCCTCGCGCCCAATACTGGGGTTACTGGTATGGCAAGACCTCCGCCTCAGGTCATGAGACTTGGGCGGTGATCCCCAAGGAGATCGTCCAGTTCAATCAGGGATGGGCATCGGACTTCTGGTCAGAAAAGACCTTGAGAAAAATAAAACGCTAATCAAAAATGGGCCTGCCCCGGTCAGGGGCAGGCCGAATAAAATCCGGCTAGCCGGTAATCGGCGGCCATACACAGCATCGGATCCGGCAATAGAGACAATAAGGGCTGCCGGTTATCGTTGAACCCGGGAGGAACAATTCATGTTCAAACGCTGTAAGTTGCATCAATCGATCCTGCTTGCCTTGATATTGCCTAGTGTGGCGATTGCTGAAGTCGAGATCACTGGCTATCTGAAGAATGAAACATCTGTCTTTACTCGCGACGGCCAAGTGACCGGTGAAGCGGACTCGATGCTTGATGAGAGAGGTCACGATAAAGGGGATTTGCTGAAATTCGAAAACTCGGCCCGTCTTTTCCTAAATGGGTACCTGGGTGAAGAGAGTACCTGGCACGCCGATCTGAACTTTATCTACGACTCCGAAGGCGTGAATGACTACTATAAGGGACATGAGCTCTACACCCAGCACGACTATGTAAGAGAGCTGTATGTGGATACCTCGGCTCTGGGCTGGGATATGCGTTTGGGTAAACAGCAGGTGGTTTGGGGCACGGCTGACGGTATCAAATTGCTGGATATCATCAATCCCACCGATTTTCGCGAACTCAACCAGAATGCCATGGAAGACTCCCGGATTCCGATCTGGATGATTAATGCAGAACGCAATATCGGTGATAACAGCAACGTACAGCTCATCGTCTCCCAGGTGGAAGAGAACAAGATCCCGGGACTCAATCCAAATGGTGATGCCGGACATCCCTTCCTGATGAAGGGGGTTGAGACTATCAGTGGCCAGGTAAACGGCTTTTACAATGTGGCACCTGCCCTGAGTAATGTGGCGGCCACCTTCAATGGCGCCGCGATGGGGGGTGGGTTTACCGGCGGTATGCCACTGCCTGTGGGCCTGAATCTTTTTGCCGGTCTGACCGTGGACGGATTTGCCGGTAACTTCTGGGACGCAGCGACAACGCCAGGATTGTTGAATCCAACGGTACCCACTGATCCAGTGGCCGCACCGGGCTGGTTGTTGCTGAATGCCTTCAGCCAGTTCGGTTTTACCGGACAGCCTGGTTTCCCGGCCGGCTTGAACGATCCCAATGGCAACTACGGCAGCACCAACCTGATGCCGATCACAGGTCTCACGCCACTTTCACCCACAGAGGTGACCTGGGATCCGGAAAATGCAAGCTCTGCCTTTGAGTTCATGTCGAATGCGACATTCGCAACCTTCAATACCTTTACCAGCTTCAGTCCAACGGCACCCACGGGTCTGACCGGCACTACCAGCGAGTGGGTGCGTGACTATCCTGATGACAGCGATGTGAATGCCGGTTTTCGTTTTCGCAACTCCACCGATGGTGGTCTCAACTGGTCTTTCAACTATTTCCACCACTATAGTGCCAATCCGGATCTCGATCTGAGCTGGCGCAATTCCGCCGGGGATGAATTGGCCGTGCAGCTCGCACCGACCCTGTTCTTCGATACCAACGGCACTGCCGGTCCGCAGCAGGACGATACCTACGTACCTGATGTCGCAACCAGTTTGACCCGGGATCAGGCCAGGGCGAATTGGGATATGGCCAACCCCACCACCATCCTGGTGCACGATGGAACCGGTTCCACATACTACGGCGCCCTCGATCCGAGTGCCGTATTGCCGGGCTTGGCGGATGGCAATCCTTTAAATGATGCAATGGTGATGGGTGCAGGGGCACCGACGCTACGTTTCACCGAGACCCTGCATCGGGTCAACAGTGTTGGCGCTTCGTTCGACTATGCACTCGATATGGGCGATATCCCATTGGTGCTTAGAGGTGAGTTTCTCTATGACGAGGGAGACAAGCAACCTGTTATCGACAAATTCCTGCTCTCCATCGGTGACCTGACCAACGCCCTGAAGATGGAGGATGCCGACTACTTCAAGTATGTCTTGGGTGCTGATGTCACTGTCGCCACCAACCTGCTTGTCAGCGGTCAGTTCATCCAGTTCCGTAATCTCGATTTCGTCGACGAGAAAGACAGCTGTATGACCCAAACCGGTGTGACCGTGGATTGTAGCCGTTATACCGCAGACTTCCCAACCATGAACCTGGGCAACGGCTTGATGAAGGGGTATGAGGACAAGGAGTTTTACTCGTTCTTCCTGTCCAAGCCCTTTGGTGATTCCCAGGAGCATCGTTGGAACAACATCTTCATCTACGAAGAGGGTGGCGGCAAATGGAATCGTCTCGATATCGAGTACACCTTTACCGATACCATTCTTGGCTCAGTGGAGTGGAACAACTACTGGGGTGATGAAGATACAACCTTCGGTCAGTTTGAGAACAGCTCAAACTTCCAGGTTGGTCTGAAGTGGATCTTCGAATAATTCGAAAAACAGTCCTGCTTCAATCATCTTAAGCAACTGGAGATGCCCGGTGAGAATACCGGGCAGCTCTTACCAAACAGCGCTTTCACGGGGATCGAGCCATGAGTGGTTCTGTGTCAAGCAACGGATCAGGAAATCGATGGGCTGAAGGTTACGCGAACTTTGTTATCAAGTTTCGCTGGCCCTTGATGCTGATCTTACTGGTGGTCACCATCGTTGCCGCCTTGCAGGTCAAGTATCTGGATATGCGTAATGATCCGGATACCCTGTTGCCTCCCAGCAACCGTTACGTAGCGACCAATCTGTATGCCGAATACAACTTCGGCATGGGTAATCTGATGGTCTTCACGCTGCGCATCAAGGAGGGGGATGTCTACAAGAACTGGTTCATCAACAAGGTCCAGGAGATTCACGACAGACTCGTCGCGCTACCAAAGGCACGGGAATCCAATTTCATCGATATCGCCGCGAAGAAGATCAAGTTTATGGGAGCCGATGAGAACGGCCTGGTCTTCAAGCGTCTGATCCCCACCGAAGGTATCAGCAGCGACCCGGAAAAGGCGCAACAGCAGCTGGCCTTTCTCAAAGAGGGTATAGAGACCAATCCCGTCATCGGTCCGATGCTGGTCGGGTTTGAGGATGCCGAGGGGAATAAATGCGAATTTCAGGATAGGGAAAAGAACAACTGCACCGCCAAATCCCTCTACATCATCGGCGACTATACCGATGAAGTTAAGGAGATCTATCTGCCCTGGGTGAGGGAGATCAGGGCGATGATGGATGAGTATGGCGAGGATGAAAGATTCGAACTGCTGGTGGCGGGCGAACCCTACTTCCTGGCGTGGATGCTGGCCGACCTGGTGAATAAGTGGTGGTTGTTCGTCATCTCTTTTGCCATCGTTATCGCCGCACTCTGGTTTGAATTCCGCAACTGGCGCGGTTCCCTGTTTCCGATCATCGGGGTCAGTGCAACGATTGTGCTGACACTGGGATTGATGGGTTTTTCCGCTTTTAAACTGACCACCATGATGGTGTTGACACCGATGTTGTTGCTCGCGATAGGGATAGGACACTCGGTGCAGGTAACGCGACGTTTTATGCAGGAGCAGGCTACCTCGGGGGATTGCGAATCGGCCGCCAGGGTCGCAATATCCCACACCATCGTACCGGCCACCCTCTCGATCGTGACCGATATGGTCGGCTTCGCCACCCTGGCGACAGTGGATATCTCATTCTACAAGGCCTACGCCTACTTCGGTATGTTCGGCATGCTGACCCTGCTGTTTACCACCACCACCCTGATCCCATTGCTGATGATGACCTTTCCCTGCAGCCAGGTTGATATGACTGAGGGCCATGAGCAATCGTGGGAGACCAAGGTAGGCGGGGTTATCACCGGTATGTTGAATGGTCCGGGCAAGGCGCTTCCCATCCTTTTTGTAATCGGAATCTTCGCCTGGTCTATCTACTATACGGAAATCGGCCGGGGTATCTCCGGCATGCTGGCCGGTGAGGCTGGGAGGGAAGATCCGGAGGTGGCCAGAATACAGGATGAGTTCGACATCATGCCGGGGGTTGAAAAGGGCATCAACTACTCCCGTGCGGCGTTCAAGGAGAAGTCGATCACCATCCAGCATATCGAACGACTGAATAAGATCATGCCGGGGGTGATATCGGTATCCATCCCGATTCGGGGTAAGGAACCGGTACAAGAGCTGTGCGTGGATACCTACTTTCCGGAAGAGATCTATGATATCGAGGATCCGCTGGAGAAGGTTGCCGCGTGTGAAAAGGCCAAGCTTGAATTGGCCTGCTGGGATCCCGATCCCTGTGGTGCTCAGGGTATCTTCAATGAGGCCGATGTACTTGCCGATATCGAGGCGATGGAGGAGTGGATGCGCGCTCATCCGTTCATTGGTTTCACCGGCTCCTATGCGCAATATATCCGGCTCGTGAATATGCTGCTCACGGCTGAGCCGGGTGAGCAACCGGATATCGCTGATCTGTATATCCCCACCTCGGAAAAATTGCGCTCCATCGATCCCGAGGACGACAGGAGCGGTGACGGCATCGTGCAACTCTATAACGGTCTGTTGGAGACCATGACCGAAGAGGGGGACATGGACTCCTTCGTGATGAAGAACTGGAACGAAGGCGTGGTGATGGGATTCATCAACACCATGGATCCCATAGAGGCCCATGTGGTCACCATGGATATCCAGCAATACATCGAGGAGCACAAGAACGACACCGGCTTCAGCAAGGTCAACTTCGGTTTGCGCTCAGGCCCGGTGGAAGATCTTTCTGGTGACAGCAACGAGCTGTCTGTCGACGGCCCTGATTATATCAGGCCTGGGGTGGGTGGTTTCCTGGGTGCCACAGAGGCCACCCGTGAGGTCGCGGTGGATAACTGGCTAACCGGCCCTTTGCTGACAGCGACAGCTGTATTTATCATCGCCGCCCTGATATTCCGTTCCGTTGTGGTCTCGATAATCCTTATGGTACTGCTGTTCATCACCCTGTTCGCCCAGTATGGTCTTGGCGGTTTTATGACCAGTGTGCAAAACTGGTCGGGCAATCTGGCTTTCCATCTTCAGGTGGCGCTGAGTATCGCCATGGGACTTGGTATCGATTACGGCATCTATATGATGTCGAGGCTGAAAGAGGAGATGCAGGCAACCGCGGGGGATTGGCAGCAGTCGCTGATCAACACGCTGAATACTACCGGTTCTGCGGTGATCATCTCGGTGATTGTTTTGCTCGGTTGTTTCATACCCCTGCTGAATACTGATCTTGCCAATACCTGGGGATTGGGTATCTACATCAGTCAGGCATTGCTGATCGATGTGGTCACGGCACTCACTATTTTGCCAATGTTGGTGGCATGGCTGAAACCTAGGTTTGTCTTCGGTAGATATAAAAACTAAAAAAGACAAACTGGGCTGAATTGCTGATTTAGCCCAGACTCGGGCCGGCGTCTTTCGCCGGCTTTTTTATGCGAGCAAGAAAATAGCTACCCTGAACGCTATTCCCTAATTAGGGTTGAAGATTTGATTATGTTGCAGTTTGGAAGTCAGGAGTTGCGCCGCGTGTTACTGGACTTTTTCAAGCTGCGTCTCGTCTTTCTTGACTTTATATAGTTGCGCAGGCGCTCCTTGAGAGGAAGATGGTTGACCGGGCAGCTCGAAGTTAGCGATTGAGGCGGTTTCGGTATCTCGTCCCAGCTGGCAACGATTTGACCGTCAGCCAGTTTGATAAGACGTCCGGCCGCCTGTTTGACATCCGGGTCATGGGAGGAGATGAGAAATGTCGTACCCAGCCGCTGATTCAACTCATGCATCAGATGGATCAAGTGCCTGCCTGTCATGCTATCCAGGTTTGCTGTTGGCTCATCGGCCAGGATCAACTTGGGTTCGGAAGCGAGTGCGCGGGCAACCGCGACACGTTGCTGTTGTCCACCTGAGAGTTGATCCGGGCGTCGATATCCAAGATGTCCAATCTCCACCTCGTGTAACCAGTGATTCGCTATATCCAGGCTCTCCTTGCGGCTCTTGCCCTGTAGCTGGCAGACATAAGCAACGTTTTCCCTGGCAGTGAATACACGAATCAGGTTGTAGGCCTGGAATACAAAGCCGATATTGCGTAAGCGGAATTGTGTGCGTTGATCCCTGTTCATGTTGAGGATGTCTTGACCTAAAACTTCGATCTTCCCATTGTCAGCTGACTCCAACGCACCAATGATGTTGAGTAGCGTGCTCTTGCCTGATCCGGAGCGCCCTGCAACAACTGCAAATTCACCCGGCTGGATATCGAGATCGATGCCATGCAGTGCGGGAAAAGGCATAGTGCCGACCCAGTAGCACTTATGCAGGTTGCGGATACTTATTATCGATGGGTCTTGAAGCTTTGGCATGAGTTAGTTGAAACCTTTAATCATCTATTATTGAATGCGCAGTGCCTGATTCAGGGATATATGGGTGGCCCTCCATGCCGGGTAGATTCCGGCTAACAATGCTGCAATCAGGGTGGCGCCAAGTATTTTTATCGCAGACTCCTGAGTGAGCTGAGGATGTATGACTGGATCCATGTAGAAAAACTCGAATGCATTGGCGAACCGGGTCAGATTGATCCCGCTATCGGCCAGGGAATAGACGATTGAACTACCCGCGATATAACCCAGAATCGCCCCGATGAAGATAAGCATGACGGCTTCCAGCAGCAGCATGAAGAAGACCTGTCTCCTTGAAGTGCCGACAGCAACGATGACGCCCAGCTCCTTTTGCCTCTCATGCAGGGAGATGAGCATGGTATTCAGGATCTCTATAAGCACCAGGATGATGACCACCAACAGGATGACAAAACCGTAAGCATCGCTGAACTCCAGCCACTGTTTGACCATGGGGTCCAGTTCCTGCCATTGCATGATTTCATATTTACGCCCGGAAAGCTGTTGTGCAAACAGCCGATACAGGTTGTCGGTATGTTCATGCCTATCGGCGCGAATGACGATATCAGTGATAGAGTCACCCATCTGTAGCCAGTGTTGCGCACTGTTGAGGGTAATCAGGGCCAGGCTTCTATCAATCTGTGGCGCGCCTGTCTCGAGGATTCCACGCAGATAAAAGACCTCTGATACCATCTCGCCGTTCAGGCGCTGTACCATCAGGATGACCCTGTCACCGAGCTCCGCGCCCAAATTTTGCGCGATAGTGCGACCAAGTATCAGATCGTGGCTCATGCCTGGTCTCAGCCATATACCTTCCGCTACACGCTGATCCATGGAAGTGACCCATGTCTCCTGTTCGGGATCGGTTGCCATGATCTGTACACCCGCGCTGCTGCCACCCACAGAAGCCAGACCCGAGGTGCGAATGCGCTGGGTCCAGCCCACAACTTCCGCATAACTCTGCATCAGTCTGGAAATCTGTTCCGGTTCCTTGATCCGGTCATTGAGGTTTTGCGATGCTTCAAAACCCCTGGCGTGGATCTGTAGATGTCCGGTATAGCTGAGAATGAAATTAGTCTTCATTTGACTCAGCCAGCCATCGTTCAGGGCATTAAGCAGGGTCAGTGTGGCTATACCGAAGCTCATGGTAAGTAAAGTGATCAGGGTGCGACGTCGATTGCGTACAAGATTGCGCATCGCCAACTGCAGATAGGTGAGTAGACCGAGGTGATGGGATTCAGCCATTTCTTATCGCTTCGACGGGTTGCAGCAGACTGGCGCGCCAGGCAGGGTAGATTCCTGCCAGCATCGAGGCGAGAAGAATCACACCACTGGTGATGCCCAGGTGATCGAGTTTGAGCTGGGGATAGATCAAGGGGTCGACATAGAATCGAGAAGTGGATCCGAGCAGAATCGAAAGATCGATACCATAGAGTCCAGTGAATAATACGACGGCATACCCCAGAAGAATGCCGAAGATTATACCGACTAAACCTATCACTATGGCCTCAATCAGGAGTATACCGGCTATTTGATAGCCGCTGGTTCCGATCGCCATTAACACGCCAAACTCCCTGGTCCTTTCCAGCATTGAAATTAGCATGGTGTTGAGCTCCCCGGCGAGAACGATAAATAGCACCACCCCGAGAAAAAGGTATAGAAAACCATTATGCAGCGTTACCCACTCCTTCATAACAGGAAACATGGTATACCAAGGCATAACTTCAAGGGTGTCGTCCTGGAGGGCCTGTTCCAGTTCGGATACCAGTGAGGGAATCCGTTTTTCATCACTGTTTATGACAACGGTGGTTATCCTGTCGGTTAAATCCACCATCTCCTGCAGCGTTGCAAGGCTGGTGATCGCCATGCCCTTGTCCAATCCCATTTCCCCGCTAGTGATGATGCCTATCAAGGTAAGAGACTCTGCAACCATGGCGCCATAGCGGTCGTAACCGATGATGATCACCTCATCGCCAAGCTTGACTTGCAGGTTGGTGGCGGTGGTGGCGCCGAGAATCAGCACATACTCATCTTCGGGTGCCAGGAAGCGGCCGATGCCAATCCGTTTTGAGATTTCGGTAACCCGTCCCTCGTGCAAAGGATCCATGCCGATCAACATCACGCCCTGGGTAGTGGCGTCCGATGCGGCAAGACCGAAGCTCTCAAGACGCATGCTGTATTGAGATACACCTACCTGTTGCAAAGCATCGATGACTCTTTGCGGATTGGTGATTGCCTTTGACAGTTCAGGATGTTGAAAAAAACCCTCATGGTGGATCTGGATGGAGCCAACAATGGCTTTTTGAAAGTTACCGAGCATATTGCGATGCAGCCCATCATTGAATCCCCATAGAAAGATCAATGAGGCCAGGCCTACCGCAATGGCTCCGACGGTCAAGAGGGTACGGCGTCGATGTACGAGCAGATTTCTCAACGCCACAGTCAGGATAGTATGAATGACTGTTGAGCTCGGTTGGTTCATCTGCTTCCCGGGAAGTTACAAAAGTAAACCGTATACTCAAGGATAAAACATTTTCCTTTTATACAGTAACTGCAATTTAGGGTTATTTTCCCTTGGCAGGATCAAATATATCGTCTGCCAGTGGAACATTGAATTGGATTGACCTCAAGCTGATGACAGTGCTTTTACCCGATTGGTCAAGGGGGGTCATGGTCCAACGGGTTGGTATGAGACGTCCTCCCATCTCCTTGATCTGATCAAAGGTCATGCGTCGGTTTGCCCTTTTTTCACATTGATATTCCATTACCAGTGGGATTCCATCGGCACGAATGCGCTGCAGCAATCGTTTCCAGGTTACCTTGGCTGTTGCAGAAGGTGTTGATTCGATGGTCATAACCGCTTGTCCATCAACTTCTTCACGCTGAACGATACGGTGACTGTACTGATTGATGAGCGAATCTGTCTCCAACAGGTCCTGGTTATTAAAGTCTGAACCCATCCAGGGATCCTGCATCATTGCCGGTGAGATATTGATCTGTCTGCGAAGCTTGGGCAGATACATGGAGAGGATATTGTTGACCTTCAGGTAGATGGTGCCCTTGGTCTTGCGGGGCGAGAGTATTTCCATGCGAAAGCGGTTATTTTTTATATCATCGTGACTGCGGAATGACATATTACGCTGCCAGTCAGGTCGAATGATATCAACCTGGTACTCAGCGACGGTACCGCTGGAGCGCATCAGCGCTTCGGTCTTTCTCAGCAGATCGACAGCTTCCTGCTCGGTTTCATCCGCCATGCTACCGCTGCTGCAGATGATCAAGATCCAGAAAGCCTGAATTAATCCTTTCATGAAAAAAACTCACTCCCGAAGTCGGATATTTAGATAGTTAGATTATAAGCATTTGTTAATATATTGCCAGTCAAACCCCAGCATGCATTAACCATACCGAATCCCTCAACTGCTGAATGGGTGTCTTAACTCACTGTAAAGAAAGAATATTACATGTATCATCCATGCTCCGTGTGGAACCATCGGATGTGTAAAATCCTGTTTCAACGAACCATGGATAGGGTGGCAGATGTTTGGAGTATCGATTGGTGACACATGAGCGGGGATTTAACGGCTGCCGTGCAATCGATTCATCACCTTCTGCAACTCCCCTTTTACGATCTCGTCGAGACAGTCAATGGCCTCCCCGATGGCGCGGTCGATCGCCTCGCGATCACTTTTTGAGGGGCGTCCCAAGACATAATTCACCACCAGATTGCGGTCATTTGGGTGGTCTATACCGATGCGCAGGCGATGGAAATCCCTGCTGCCCAGGGCGCTCATGATGTCCCTCAAGCCATTGTGACCAGCATGACCGCCGCCGGTTTTGAGGCGTACCTGACCCGGTTCCAGGTCAAGTTCATCATGTACCACCAGGATTTCGACTGGAGCAATGCGGAAATAGTTGGCCAGACTGGATACCGCCTGACCACTTCTGTTCATATAGGTTTTCGGCTTTAAGAGGCGTATCTCTTGGCCGGCGATAATCGATTTACATACCAGCCCATGGTGCCGAGACTCATTGCGAAAGGGTTGGCGCAGCTGTTGAGCCAGCCTGTCCACAAACCAGAATCCTGCGTTGTGGCGTGTCTCTTCATGCTCCGACCCGGGATTCCCCAGGCCGACGATGAGTTTGATGGGGTGGTGTGCCACTATAGACTCGCTTGCCCGGTCCTTTGCTCAAACCCGGCAGGATAGGCTGCCAGCAGTGAAGGGCAAGGGGGCTAAAACCAACCCCCCTGGGATTCAAACTACTCCTCGGGTTCCTCGCCAGGTTGCTCGGTCCCCTCTTCCTCTTCAGTCGGTTCGACTTCGGTGGTGTGGGCAGTGTGAATGGTGACAACGATCGGATCCTCGTTACCTTCGTGGGTGATCAGAGTGACACCGTCGGGAAGGGTCACCTCCGAGGCATGCAGGATAGCGCCCATCTCCAGGTTTGCCATATCGATCTCGATGAACTCGGGCAGATCCTTCGGCAGACAGGAGATCTCCATGTCACTCATGACGTGACTGGCCTGGCCGCCAGATTTGATGCCGGGGGAGATCGATTCGTTGATAAAGTGGAGTGGGATATGCAGGCGGATCTTTTCATCAGCTTGTACACGTTGAAAGTCAACATGCAGCAGAAAAGGTTTGGCGGGGTGACGCTGCAGATCCTTGAGCACCACGGTCTCCTTCTTTTTGCCCAGTTTCAAGCTTAAAAGGTTGGCATAGAACCCCTCATTCTCCAGCGAATGAACCAGTTCGTTATGCGGTACACTGATCATTGTCGGCTCCTTATGGGCGCCATAAACGATTCCTGGTACCAGGCCGGTACGACGCAGGCGGCGGCTCGCACCTTTCCCTGAGTCGTTCCGTGGTTGAGCATTAATTTCAAAATTGGCAGACATGGCAGTCTCCGTATCTGTTAGGTTACTTGAACATGGATGCGCCGTTTCGCGACCAAATCGGCACACACTCGCTGAATGACAGCGGACGCGCGATTCTACCAGGATTGGTTAATTTTTCCAGCCCCAATGCTGAAACCTGCCAATTGCTATCCGGTTTGCGACTGCTGAGATTCCAGGGCCGGATAGCGGGCTCGCCCGGTGTGGGTCATAGACTCAAGCCTGGCCAGGTGAGTGGAGCAGGTTAGTCGATGAAGAGCGAGCTGACGGACTCCTCGTTGGAGATGCGCCGCATGGTCTCCGCAAGCAGTTCAGCAATACTTACCTGACGTATTGGCGTGCACAGCTTAGCCGCATCGGAGAGAGGGATGGTATTGGTTACCACCAGCTCATCGAGTTGGGAATTGCTGAGATTGGCTACAGCAGGTCCGGAGAGTACAGGGTGCGTGCAGTAGGCTACAACCTTGGCAGCACCATGCTCTTTCAGGGCAGTGGCAGCCTGACAGAGGGTGCCCGCGGTATCGACCAGGTCATCGATAAGAATACAACTGCGTCCTTCCACATTGCCGATGATATTCATCACCTTGGCTTCATTGGGTCTGGGACGACGTTTGTCGATGATGGCCAGTTCCGCATCGTCGAGTCGTTTCGCCAATGCGCGTGCTCTCACCACACCCCCCACATCGGGGGAGACGACCACAATATCCGGATGTTTCTGACGCCATACGTCACCAAGTAAAATCGGCGATGCATAGACATTATCAACCGGTATATCGAAAAAGCCCTGGATCTGATCGGCATGCAGGTCCACGGTCAAGACCCGGTCAGCGCCTGCGGCGCCTATCATTTTGGCTGCCAGTCGGGCAGTGATCGGCACTCGCGCGGAGCGGGGACGCCGATCCTGTCGTGCATAACCGAAGTAGGGGATCACCGCGGTGATGCGCTTGGCCGATGACCAGCGCATGGCATCGATCATGACCAGCAGCTCCATCAGATTCTCATTGGTGGGCGCAGAGGTGGGTTGAACGATAAACACATCGCGGCCACGGACATTTTCATGGATCTCAGCCATGACTTCACCGTCGCTGAAGCGACCGACCTGCATTTTTCCGAGCGGTAGGCTGAGGTGATCTACGATTTCATCGCTCAGTTCAGGATTGGCATTCCCGGAGAAGACCATCATGGCGGTGGCGGACATGGTTTTGATCCCCTTTGTCAAACAGTGTTTAGCAATGAATTGGCTGGGGCGGCAGGATTCGAACCTACGAATGCTGGGATCAAAACCCAGTGCCTTACCGCTTGGCGACGCCCCAATTAACTCAGTTCGGGTTGGAGTAACCCCAATAGCGGGGAATGGTTAATTCCGCGCGCAACAAAACCATTCAGGCTCGCGGGCTTTTTCTGAAGCAGGGCGCGAGCCGACTGCTGATCAGCAAAGGCGGCGAACACACAGGCGCCGGTGCCGGTAAGTCGGGCATCTGCGAACTGGTTCAGCCAATCCAGTGCTTGTGCCACTTCTGGGTGGCGTCTGCGTACAACGGGCAGACAGTCATTCTGACAATCGCCCTGCAGAAAGGCGCGTATTTTGATCCGGGGGGAGTGGCGTGTCAAATCAGGCTGGTTGAAGATCTCTGCAGTGGAGACGTGGCATGCAGGCTGTAACACCAGGTACCACTTCTCCGGGAGATCGATATCGGTCAACTCCTCACCTACCCCTTCAGCCCATGCTGCATGACCATGGATGAAAATCGGCACATCGGCTCCGAGGGTCAGGGCGATCTGTTTTAATTCAGGCTGTTTGAGAGCAAGGCCCCAAAGTTGATTGAGAACCAGCAATGTGGTCGCCGCATCCGAGCTGCCCCCGCCAAGCCCGCCTCCCATGGGGAGGCGCTTTTCGAGTTTGATTTCAACGCCTTGATCTGAGCCGCCTGCGGATTGCAGTTGCCGGGCTGCGCGATAGCAGAGGTTGTCCGCCGGTGAGACACCGCTTGAATCGTCATGCAGGATGATTTGGTTGTCATTGCGCCGTTTGAAGCGGATCCGGTCATGAAGATCGAGAAACTGGAACACGGTTTGCAATTGGTGGTAGCCGTCACTGCGCCTGCCAGTGATGCGTAACATCAGGTTCAGCTTCGCGGGAGCGGGGAAGGCCAGATTTTCGTCAGCCATACTGCATGCCGACAGGGAATCAGTTGGCGGCGCCCAAACGGTTCATGACCGGGTTGATAAACCGGTTGTCGGGATCGCGCTCATTGGCTTCATTCCATACCTGGATAGCGCGCTCTTTTTGGCCCAATTGCCATAGCACCTCACCCAAATGGGAGGCGATTTCAGCATCGGGGCTGATTTCGGCGGCCTTATTGAGAAACTCCAAGGCCGCTTCCAGGTTGCCCATCCTGTACTCCACCCAGCCCATACTATCAAGAATGGCTGGGCTTTCCGGTTTCAATGCCAGGGCTTGTTGAATATAGCCCTTAGCCTCGTCCAGTCGGTTGGTTTGGTCGGCCAGGGTATAACCCAGGGCATTCAGTGCATCGGCGTGGTCGGGTTGGGAGGCGAGGATTTTTCGCAGATCATTCTCCAGTAGATCGATCCGTTTCAGGTCGGCTGCATTCAATCCCCGGGCATAGAGTAGATCGTTGTTGTCCTCAAAAATATCCAGGGCCTTGGTATAGACCTGGTGGGCGGATTCGAAATCATTCGCTCCGCGCAGCAGTTCGGCTTCAATGATATAGAATTTAACCTCATGCGCGCTCTGGGTGATACGCAGACGTTGAAGCGTTTCACGGGCCTGATCAAGGTTTCCCTGGTCAGCCAGGATTTTTGCGATGCGTATCTGTGCATCGACAAGATTCTTCCCCTCCACCCGGCTGTACCAGCCCAATGCCTGCCCAGGTTTCTTCTCCTCCTCGGCAATCATACCCAGGTAAAAACTGGCTTGATTGCGCTTCTGCCGCTTCTCGACAAGTCTCTTCAGGTAGACTTTAGCGTCGTCTAAGCGCTCCAGCTGCAGGTTGATGATGCCAAGTGAGAATGCGATATCGATATCATCGGGGGCTTGTTCGTAGAGAGACTGATAAACGTCGAGTGCCTCTTCCGTCTTATCCATCTCAAGCAAGATTCTGGCGTACGCCTTTCCGAGTTGGGTGTTTTCCGGGGCATTGCGATAGGCCTGCTGGATAAATTCCAGTCCCTGCTCCTTTTGTTGCATTGCGATGATGGTTTGCGTTTTCAGGACCAGACTTTGGGTGGATGCCGGATTGAGTGCCAGGGAGCGGTTGACGTAATCGAGGGCGAGATTGTGTTGTTTGGCACGATTGGCAGTCAAGGCGAGTGCATAGAGTGCCTTCGGGTCTTGACTCTCTTCTTCGACTAATTGCTGCATAATCAGCAGCGCCTGATCGGGCGCGCCGGATTTTTCAGCAATGGCTGCTGCCTGGAGATAGCCTGACAGCCCCTGGCTGTTTGCAATCTTCACCACTTGCTGCAGCTGCTTAACGGCCTGACCCAGGTCGCTTTTGCGGATATACAGGACAGAGGTGATTTGGTGTGCCTTAAGCGAGTCTGGTGAAATTTCAACCCATAGGGTAGCTGCAGCGAGTGCTGCCTCCGGCATATTTGCCTGCAGACCCAGGCCGGTTGCGCGCTCGGCCGCACTCTCGTCCCGAGACTCTCTGGCAGCCTGGAGTGCATGCTCAAAGGCAAGTTTGCTATGGCCTCGCTGGGCGGCGATCTCGCCGGTAAGGGTGTTGTAGATCAGATCCCCACTGAGTCCATCGGAACTTTGGGTCTGTAGTGTCTGTTGTTTCCCACCTTCTGGCGTGACCGGGAGCCCCGATGTGCTTGTCGGATTGTTGGCGCAAGCGGAGAGCAGGAGGCTCGGTAAAATTAGAAGATGCTTAATTTGCTGATTGATATGCATATGTCTAGTAGTAATAAAGGTAATTCGCGCTTACTGCAAGTGTTCTCTCACGCCAGGGGCGCCGTAAATCTGAGCCGGCAAAGCCTAGTATGATGCGCATCAGCCGACAGGGCTAGGTTGCTAAGCCGGATACTCATGCGCGATCTGGTTCCAACTATCTTTCGCCAGTGTCATGGTGAGGCGATTTCGGGCATATGCAATAGACAAAAAAATGTTTGGAATGTTGTATTGACTTTGCACGGTCTAGGCGTCAGAATGCCCGGCTCTCGCTTGGAGGGGTTCCCGAGTGGCCAAAGGGATCAGACTGTAAATCTGACGGCTCAGCCTTCGGAGGTTCGAATCCTCCCCCCTCCACCAGGTGAAATTGGGAAAGTGGTGGTGAAAGCCGGACATCTCGAAGCATTCTCCAGTCTAGTCATAGGGGGAGGATGCGAACCGATAAGAGGTTCGACGAAGGCGCTGAAAGCGACTTCGAACAACGCGCAAGGCGCGTTGGCCCGGAGGGCGGAAAGCCGGAGGCTTGGAGTAATCCTCCCCCTCCACCAGGTGAAATTGGGAAAGTGGTGGTGAAAGCCGGACATCTCGAAGCATTCTCCAGTCTAGTCATAGGGGGAGGATGCGAACCGATAAGAGGTTCGTCGAAGGTTAGGTAAATACGGGAAAGTGGTGGTGAAAGCCGGACATCTCGAAGCATTCTCCAGTCTAGTCATAGGGGGAGGATGCGAACCGATAATTCGACGAAGGTTAGGTAATTTTAGGTTAGCGGTTGTGGTGAGCGAAGCGTCGCTTGGCTGCGCGGGTGTAGTTCAATGGTAGAACTTCAGCCTTCCAAGCTGAATACGTGGGTTCGATTCCCATCACCCGCTCCAAAATGATTCTGTACTTGATTGTACAGGTGGCGGTAGTGCTGTGGTTGCAGCGCTGCCGTTCGTTGTGATCCCGGCGGGCTTGCCCCTGAGGGTGGCAAGGGATTGATCGGTGAATTTTGCCCAGATAGCTCAGTTGGTAGAGCACACCCTTGGTAAGGGTGAGGTCGGCAGTTCAAATCTGCTTCTGGGCTCCATTTGACGACGGCGTGCGGAAGCGCGTGAATTTATCTTTATACAATAGAGAACCTGGAGAGCACTCATGTCCAAGGAAAAATTCGAACGCACAAAGCCGCATGTCAATGTGGGCACGATTGGTCATGTAGACCACGGCAAGACCACGCTGACGGCGGCCATCACAGTAGTCCAAGCGGCCAAGTTCGGCGGCGAGCAACGTGCATTTGACCAGATCGACAATGCACCGGAGGAGAAGGAGCG